>JAYWEJ010000089.1:0-5071 GCA_043779345.1 Acidimicrobiia bacterium
GTTGACGCTCGTCCCGGGGTTGAATTCCAACGCGCTGGCGGCAAAGCCGGTCAGCGGCGTCAGCGCGTGCTTGGCGCCGGTGCCCAGCAGAGTCAGGTCGATGATTTGCGCCGGCGATTTCAACGCGCCTTCCGAGCTCGCCGCTAACCGCACGCGACGCGGATCCTGAATCAACAGGGTGCCGCCCGCGGGTACCGTCGTAATGTCCGCCACGTTGCCGACCGCGCCGGTCTTGCCGTCGACCTCGCGCAGCAGCACGCGATTCGTGCCGCCGACGAGCTCGACGGAGTAGGTATCGAGGCTGGTCAATCCGGCTATCGGACTGCCCTTCGTCTCGCGGAAGACCACACGATCGCCGCTCTTCAGCCCGTGGTCGGCACCGAGGTCAATCGAGTTGGCGCCAGCGTTGACCGCACCGGCGGCGAACGTCCGCTGGTCGTCGAGGATCACGTAGTACTTGCCGCCGTCGCTCAGGCCGCCGATGTCGGTGCCGTTGCTGACATTGACCTCGGCCTCGAGGAACGCCTTGGTGTCGACCGACGCCGTCGCCGATGCCAGGTTGCCGCCAACGGCAACCAGGCCGACGTTGAAGCTGTCGGCGTCCGCTTTCTGTTTGCTGTTGCCGACCGCCGTAATCGAGATCGCATCGCTGACGACCAGTTTGGTGCCGCCCGCGACGCTGCTGTAGACCTTGCCCGTCGTCTTCGCGTAGCTCTCAGTCGCGTTGACGCTGATCAAACCGCCGGTGGCGCCAATGGCCTGCGTCTTCGCCGTGTAGCTCGACGTCGGCACCGTCATCGAGGCCGATACGTTCAGGGTCTTGGCATTGATAACCGTGGACGCACTGCCCGGTCTCGCTTCGAGGTCGGGGGACGACGTCGCGCTGGCGAGAGACACGCCAACCGCCGCGACGCCCGCCGCGATGCCAAGCGCCGTTCCATTTGCGGATGGAGTCGCTGTGGCGGCGAACGACACCGTGTCTGACGCCGTGATGTTGCCGGCGCCGTAGGCCTTCACCGTCGGGGTCACCGTAGCGACGCCGGAGGCACCCGCGCCCGAGATGATGCCGCCGGCGAAGGCGGTCGCGTTCGCCGTCGCCGTCTGCGTGGCGTCCGCGGTGACCGTGACGTTCCTGCTCGACGCGATCGTGCCGTCGACATGAGAGGTGATGGTGCCGCCCGCGTTGGATTTGGCCACGCTGCCGCCGACCGCAAGCAGACCGCCGGCGACGCCGACCGTCTGGGCGCTGAGCGATGCCTTGGATTGTGCCGTCAGGCCGACGTCGCTGCCCGCCGTCACGATCGCGCCGCTGCCGATGTAGGCCTCGACGTTCGGCGTGACGGTGGCTGTCGACTCCGCGCCTGCGCCCGCGCCGCCGATGCTCAGCGCAATCGACGTTGCCACCCCAAAGGTCCTGGAAATGGTGTCGTCGGCCGAAGCCAGGATCGCGATGCCGTCGTTATCGCCGACGCCGGTCGATGTCAGGTTGACGTTGTCGACGTACGCCTTGACGGAGCTGTTGGCCTTGTTGTTGGCAATCGACACGCCGACCGATGCGCCGATCAAACCGACCGACATCGATGCCGCACCAACGTCGGCCGTCATGCTCGACGTTTCCGTCGCGGCAATCGTGATGAGACCGCCGGCGGTGATGTCGCTCTTCTTCGCCGCCGTCCCGATCGCATATGCCTGGACGGTGTTCTGCACGAGGCTCGTCGAATTAGCGCCGCCGCCAGAAAATGCGACGCCGGCGGGTGCGGCGCTGACCGAAAGGGCCACCGCGACCGACAGCGACTCGGTGGTCGAGGACGAGGACGCCTTCAAGTCGAGTGCGCCAGCGGAGGTGAGCGTGCTCTGATCGCTGTAGGCCTTGATGGTGCTCTTGACTTCGTTGTCGGCGAGTCCCACGCCGATGGTAGCCGCCCCGCCGACCGCGCCGACCGCGACGGCCACCGCCGCGCCGACCGAGCGTGCCGAAATCTTTGCCGTCTCGGTGGCGTTGATCGTCAACGCGCCGCTGTTGTTCGACGTGATCGTGGCGCTCTTCGCGTACGCCTCGACCGTGTTGGCGATCGTGTTGGTGGAGCTGGAGCCCGATCCCGCGACGGACACGCCGCCACCGGCGCCGCCCGAGGCGGCCACCGAGCCCGAAATCGAGAGCGCCTCGATCGTCGGAGTCGAGGTCGCTGCAATCTGCACCGCTCCGGCCGACGTGATCGTCGAGTCGTCGACGTACGACTGGATAGTGTTCGTAATCTTGTTGATCGCGACCGAGGCGCCGGCCGCCGCCGCCAGGCCGCCGCCCACGCCGACCGCCACCGCGGCAGCAACGCCCCCGCTGTCGATCTTGATTTTAGACGTGTCGGAAGCGCTCAGCTTGACCGTGCCGCTGGTGATCGTCGACACCGTGCTCTTGCCGCTGATGTAGGCCTGGACCGTGTTGGCGATCGTGTTGCCCGCGCCGGCGCCCGCGCCCGCGAACGCACCGCCGCCGATCAGGCCGCCAGCAACGCTGGCGGAGCCGGCGATTGCGAGCGCCTCGATAGTGGCGTTCTCAATGGCTTGCAGATCGACATTGCCCTTGGTCGCCGTGACCTTCGAGCCGTCGATGTACGCCTTGACGGTGTTCGTAATGTCGTTGTCCGACGCTGATACACCGACGGATGCACCGACGGCGCCCGTGCTGCCGACGGCCACCGACACCGCGATCCCGCCGCTCGCGGCACGGATCGTCGATGCGTCTTTCGCGGTGAGCGCGATCGAGCCGTTATTCGCTTTGATTTCTTTGCCGCCCCCGCTGTTCGTGATGTACGCGAGGACGTCGTTGTCGACGGTATTGCCCGAGCCGGCGCCCGCACCGGCCAGCGCGACGCCGTCGCCCGCCGATGCGGCGATTGCGCCGCCAATCGTCAGCACTTCAATCTTCTGCTTCGCGTCGGCAGTCAGGCTCAGGCCCGCTGCCGATGTCACCGACGAGTTGTCGATGTAGGCCTTGGTGGTGTTTCTGATCTCGTTGACGCCCACCGAGATGCCGACGGCCGCCGCAAGACCGCCGCCCGGTGCGATGGCGATGCCGACGCCGCCCGCCAACGCGCGGATCGTCGACGTGTCCTTGGCCTCGATCGTCACGTTGCCGCTCGTCGTCGAGATGCCAGTCGACCCCGAGATATGCGCGTCGGCGGTGTTGCGGATGTTGTTGATCGACACCGCGCCGCCCAGCGCGAACGTGCCCGCGCCGGCGCCGCCGATCGTGATGTTGTTGATCGATCCGGTATAGCTCGACTTGACCTCGATCGAACCGGCCTTGAGCTGTCCGGTGATGTTCGAAATCGTCGCCTTGACACTGTTGTTGTCGGTCGTCCCGGGGTTGCTGGGATCGCCGCCAAGGTAGTTGTACGCGACCGCTGCGCCGATGCCGACAGAGCCCGGGGTGGGGGCGAGCGCGAACCCGCCGGCGATCGCGTTCAGCGTGGACGCGTCGCTGGCCGTGACCGACACCTTGCCGGCCGCAAAAATCTCGTCGGCCGACACATCGAAATTGCCAATGTTGCTGATGCTGGCCTCGACGACGTTGCGCATCCAGTTCAGCGAGGCTGATCCGGCGATCGCCGCGGTACCGGCGCCGGCGCCGGACACCGCGAACGACCAGATCTGCGCGTCCACCGGCATATCGCTCTTGAGCGACGGCAGCACCGCAGCCTTGCCGATCGACGCATCCACGATGATGTCGCCGGTGGTCGCCTTGGCCTTCGACCCGTCGATACGCGCCGTGATCTTCGACTGCATGTCGTTGGTCGCCACGGCGGCGCCGAGGCCTGCCGTGCCGCCGATGCTGACGTTGCCGGCGATGGTGATCATGACCGGCACCGCGCTCGCGCCAACCTTGATGCTGTTGTTCGCCGTGATCGACGAGTTGCCCGTTACCGAGGCGTCGACGATGCTGCGGATGAAGTTGATCGATACCGAGCCGGACGCGCCGACCGTGCCGCCCCCGCCGCCGGCGATCGTGGCGTTGATGATCTTCGGCGTGGTGCCCGCCAGGATCGATACGCTGCCGCCCGTCGACGTAAGTGTCGAGGCATTGACGTTCGCGAGCGCCTTGCCGACATTGGCTGACGCCGGGTTCTGCGGAATGTCGCGCGATGGATTGCCCGGATCGCCACCAATGTAGTTGTACGAAAAAGCGACCCCGACACCGGCGGTACCCGTCGAGACGCCGCCACCCACCGCAAAGCTGTCGATCTCCGGATCGTCGAAGGCAGCGAACGTGATGTCGCCCGCCGCCGTGACCTTGGCACCCTTGACCGCGTAGGCCTGGACGTCGTTGCGGATCCAGTTCAGCGTGAACGCGCCGCCGCCGGCAAACGTGCCGCTGCTGCCGGCCACGCCCACCGCGATGTTGACGACCTGCGATCCGGCGGACTCGGGCAGCTCGACGCCGGTGGTGCCGAGCGAGATCGCCTTCATATTCGCGTCGGTGTCGGGCGGCTTGAAGCCCGCGGTGACGCTGATCTTCCCGCTGGTGGAGTTGACCTCCGACGCGTCGACGTAGGCGTGGACCCTGTTCTGGATCTGCGTGGTGGATGCCGACACACCGACGGCCCCGGTCGTCGAGAACGCCAGCCCGCCCGCGACAACGACCATCGTCGTGTCGTCGGCCGCGGCAACCGCGATGTCGTTCTTCGCTTTGAGCAGCGTGGCTTTGCCGGTACCGGCGCCGTTCGCATCGGTGACCGACGACTCGATGGTGTTCTCGACCTGGTTGACGGAGATCGAGCCGCCGAGCGCGAACGTCTTACCGAGGGCGCCACCGATGGCGACAGAGACCAGCGTGGCGCGCGCTTCCGCGCCGACCGACGCACTCGAGCCCGTCGACTCGACGAGCGAATCGTCGACGCGAGCCTTGAGCGTGTTCTTGTCGAAGTTGCCCGCGAACGCCGCGCCCACGGCCGCTTTCTTGCCGAACGCGGCGCCGCCGGAGATCGCCACACCAACCGACCGATCCTCCGCCGAGATGTCGATCGCGCCGCCGACCTTCACGTCGGAGCCGCTGATGATTTCGGCCTCGATC
>JAYWEJ010000090.1:0-5069 GCA_043779345.1 Acidimicrobiia bacterium
CGAACTCGGTGTTGAGGCCGCGCGGCATGTAGGCGGGCTCGGTGAGGCCGAGCAGCGCCTGGTTCGCCGGCGTGATCGTGATCACGCTCAGGCCCGACAGATCGCGCTCCGTGTGCTCGTAGCCGCCGAAGAAGTGGGTCTTGTCCTTCACGACCGGACCACCCAGATCGAACGTGTAGACGTTGACGTCCGTGGGCGGCTTGGCCGCGCCGGCCGGCGTAAAGAACGGCAGCTCCACCATCGACTGGCGCTGCAGCCGATAACTGCCCTGGCCCTTGAACCTGTTGGTGCCCGACGGCGTGATCGCGTTGTAGACCAGCCCCATCGTCTGGCCGAACTCCGGCGCGTAGCCGCTGGTCACGATCTTCACTTCGCGGATCATCACTTCAGACATCGGCATCTGGCGCAGGCCGGCGCGATCCTTCTGCGTGTTGTTGCTGCCGTCCACCTGGTAGTTGACGCGCAGCAACGCGCCGTTGGCCGTGATGCGCGGCACGCCGAACTCGTTGGTCTCGAAGCCGACGACGCCGGGCTGCAGCAGCGCGAAGTTGTAGGGGTTGCGCGACGTCAGCGGCAAGGTCTTGATCTCCGCCTCGGTCAAGGTGCGGCCCTGCTCGATCTTCGCCAGATCGACGAGCGGTGAATCAGCGGTGACGGTGATCGTTTCGGCGATGGCGCCGACGCTCAAGGCGACGTCGATCACCGCCGTCTGTCCGGCGCGCAGCGAGACGCCGGTCTGCTCGAATTTCTTGAAGCCCTGCAGCTCCGCGGCGACGCGGTAGGTGCCGAGCGACAGCAGCGGCGCGCGATACAGGCCGCTCTCATTGGTGACGGCGACGCGTTGATCGCCGGTGTCGATGTTGGTGACGGTGATGGTGACGCCCGGGAGCAGCGCGCCCTGTTCGTCCTTGACCGTGCCTTCGATGGTGCCGTTAATCGCCGTGGACTGCGCGAAGGCCGCGCTGCCGATGGCGAGACTCAGGATGAACGCCGTGAATGTGCGGAGCATGGGGAGTAGAGCCTCCAATGGGAAAAGCAATTGCAAAGTCCGAGTATATGACGTGCTCGTAACGCGGTGTCATCGGCTTGCCCTGAGCGAGAAGGGCCTGCCCTGAGCGAGAAACAGTCGGCGAAGCCGATTGTTTCGAGTCGAAGGGCTACTTCCGGTTACGTCGCTCGGCGGACCGGCGTTCGGCCGTGCGTCGATCGGACTGGCCCGGCGGCGGCCCGATGTTCACTTTCCGGCGATCGTTGGCGCGGCGCTCTTTCGAGCGGCGCTCGGTCTTCTCGGTCAGGGCGGCCTTGCGGGTCGCTTCGCTCAATTCCTTCTGCAGGCGCACCGTGCGGCGGGCCGGATCGAGGACTTCGAGCAGCCCGTCGTGCGCGTTCCTCGCCTGGGCGTCGACGGGAGGGTTCCCGAATCGATCGCGCAGCAATTGAGCGGCCTTGAGAATCGCCTCCCGCTGCCAACTCTGCAGCGGGTTGATCCGGAATATTCCTGAAGTGCTCGAATCAGCCATGGGGGCATTACCTTCCTTACCGTGTACTTCTGAGCTTCCTGCGCCTGCTGTGGCTACAAATTTCTCGCGAACGAAAAGAACTCATCCTCTTTCTGCGGCTTGCCCTGGACGCCCCGCAGGATGATGCGGCTGGCCAGGTATGCGCGCGCCGGGTCGTGCGACGTGCCGAACGCGAAATGGTGAAACGGAAAATTACGATGCGCGCCGGCGTAGAGCACGCCGTCCACCGGATGCGCGAGCGGCACGTCCCAGCCGTAGGCCGGCGCCGCCCCTGAGATCGCGGGATAGAGCCGCGACAGCTCGTACATCAATTGACCGGTGCGCTGCACCAGCGTCTTGTCGCGCAGGCGATCGGGCGGACGCTTCTGATCGGCGCCGGCAAACAGCGCGCGGTGATCCGCGGTCAGCCACAATTGATGCGCGGGCGACTCGCTGTCGGTGATGACGGCGGTCCGCTGTCCAAGCTCCGCGCGCACCACCGCCGACAGCGGCTCGGTCAGCACCGCGTAGCGATCTTCATGGCGCAGGTGCCGTTTCAGCGGCTTGAAGAGCGTCGTCGGCTCGCCGATGCAGATGGCGAGATTCGTCGTCGTGATTGCGCCGCTGTCGAGAAACGCCGTCGCCGTCTTGCGCGTGAAGGTGATCTTCTTGACGCGGGATTTTTCGTAGACTTTCGCGCCGCGCTTGATCGCGGCCGCGAGAAACCCGAGCGTCAGCTTCAGCGGATCGACGAAGCCGGCATCGGGCAGGCGCATCGCGCCGCCGGAGTCGATCGCGGCCTGGCGCATGATCGCGCTTGGCGCGATCCACGCCGCCTTGACGCCCGCGGCCTGGCGGGCGGCGAGCTCACGCCGGATGAACTTGTCGGATTGGCCGGACCCAAGCACGCGGTATTGATCCGCCGCTTCGAAGCCGGCGCGGATGCCGAGCCGCTTGATCGCGACGGCCAGCTCGCGCGGCGCCGCCTGCATCGCGTCGAACATCGTGCGCGCGGCGCGGCGCCCGGCACGCGATTCGAGCTCGCGATAGGAGTCGCACGCGTCGCCGGACAGCAGGCCGGTGGCGCGGCCGCTGCCGCCAAGGCCGATGCGATCGGCCTCGAGCATGATGACTTTGTAACCGGCGGACGCGCAGGCATAGGCGGTCATCGCGCCCGACATGCCGCCGCCGAGGATCACGACCGGGTGCGTGATGACGCCGCGAAACGCCGGAAACTCGCGCCGTTTCTTTGCCGGAACGGCATCCAGCCAGGGTGAGATGCCGTAACGAATTGAGGGCACGCTAAATACTAACGTGTCCGCCTACGCGGCCGAAGGCCGCTCCGGCGAGACCTCGCCGTAGCTGGCCAGAATTCTTTGCCAGCGGAGGCGGGCACGGGGGTGCCAGTCTATGCCTTTGTGCGCAGTTCCGCGGCCAGCAACGATTTCTTCCGTGCAGCACCCCACCGGTAACCGCCTATTCCGCCGGTTGCCGGCACGACCCGATGGCAGGGTACGACGAGGGCGACCGGATTCGTCGCACAGGCGCGCGCCACCGCGCGCGCCGCCTTGGGCTTGCCGATGCTCCTGGCGACCTCCGCGTAGGCGCGGGTCTCGCCGTACGGAATCCGCTGCAGCGCGCGCCACACTTTCCATTGAAACGCGGTCGCGCGGACGTCGATCGGCAGATCGAGCGACGGCGCATCGCCGCGAAGGTGCTTCGCGATCGCTTTCGTCCATTCGCTGCGCGGCTTCTGATCGGCTGCGATCTCGGCGGCCGGATACTCGCGCCGCAAATCGCCGGCGAGGGCGGCCTCGCTGCCGCCGATCTTGACCGAGCACACGCCGTTCTCCGTCGCCGCGATCAGCACCAGGCCGGCAGGGCTCGTCACCGTCGAGTACCCGATCCGCATGCCGGCGCCGCCGCGGCGGTAATTCGAAAGCGACATGCCCTGCCCGGTCGGCGCGGCTTCATACACGCGGCTCGGCGATCCGTATCCGGCTTCGTAAATCGCGGAGATGACGTCGCGGCCATCCCGCAGGCTCGTGCGTAACTTGCCGGCGCGGACCGCCGACTGGAACTCTCTGGGCGAGAGTCCGACGATCGCCTTGAAGCGGCGCTGCAGGTGATGCGGGCTCATCGTCGCGACCCGGCCCAGGTGGCCGAGCGTCACCGTCTGGTCGGCATGCGTCGCGAGATACGCCGACGCGCGCCGCACCGCGTCGATGCCGGGCTGCACGAGCCCCACCGTTTCCGGCCGGCAGCGCTTGCAGGCACGAAACCCCGCCTGCTTCGCGTCGATCGTCGTATCGAAGAAGCGCACGCGATCCGCCCGCGGCCGGCGGCTCGGACAGCTGGGACGGCAAAACACGCCCGTGGACGTCACACCGTAAACAAAGGTGCCGTCCGCGGCGCCATCTCGCGACGCCAGCGCTTTCCACCGCAGGTCCAGGCCCGTCATCTCGTGTAGCTGATGTTGCATCATGCCCAGACGGTACGCCAGCGCGCCGATTTGCGCGATCCGCGGATTGCGATCAAACCCCGATTGGCACCGCGGACTATCCGTGTGGGAGAATTTGCGTCATGTTCCGGCGGGTCCGCAATTTCTTCCTGATTGTGCTGGTGGTGCTCGCCGTGCTGACCGTCGCCGGCGGCCTCTATGCGCGCTCAGAAGTGCGCGCCAGCCTCCCCCAGCTCGATGGCACCGCGGCCATTGCCGGCCTCACGTCGAACGTTCGCGTCGATCGCGACGGGCTCGGGGTGCCGACCATCACCGGCGCGACCCGTGAAGACGTCGCCCGCGCCCTCGGATTCCTGCACGCGCAGGATCGCTTCTTCCAGATGGATCTGCAGCGGCGCCAGCCGGCCGGGGAACTATCAGCACTCGTCGGTGCGCGCGCCATGGCAGTCGATGAGGACATGCGCGTCCATCGTTTCCGCAGCATCGCCCGTCGCGCGCTCGGGCTCGCCGATCCCTCGTATCGACGCGTCCTCGACGCTTATACCGCCGGCGTCAACGCCGGCATCAGCGCGCTCGGCGCGCCGCCGTTCGAGTACCTGGTCCTCCGCGCGGCGCCGGAACCGTGGCTGCCCGAGGATTCGATCCTGACCGTGCTCGCGATGTTCAACACGCTGCAAGGACGGCAGGGCCTGTTTGAACAGTCGCACGGCGCGCTGCGCGACACGCTGCCCGAGCCGATGTTCCGCTTCCTCTCGACCGGCGGATCGGAATGGGACACGCCGGTGGTCGGCAATCCAACTCAACGGCCGCCGATTCCAGGTGCGGAAATTTTTGATCTTCGTCGTCTTCATCAGACCTCCACCCTCCGTGACCTCCGTAATAACGATCGCCTCCGTGTCCTCGGGGAGAGCGAGCCGGAGATTGCCGCGAGCTTGGGTTCCAACAATTGGGCGGTCGATGGCGCGCGCAGCGCGTCGGGCGCCGCCATCATCGCCAACGACATGCACCTGTCGATCGGCGTGCCGATCATCTGGTATCGCGCCTCGATGGTATTTCCGGATCCTCATAGCCTGCCTCGCCGCAGCCTTGGCGAAGGCGCGCCGGCGAAC
>JAYWEJ010000091.1:0-26796 GCA_043779345.1 Acidimicrobiia bacterium
CTGCTCGAGCCGTACCTGCAGGGCGGCAAGATCGGCCTGTTCGGCGGCGCCGGCGTCGGCAAGACCGTCATCATCATGGAACTGATTAACAACATCGCCATGAAGCACGGCGGTGTGTCGGTGTTCGGCGGCGTCGGCGAACGCACCCGCGAAGGCAACGACCTGTGGCTGGAATTCCAGGAGTCGGGCGTCATCGACATGAAGGACATGTCGAAGAGCCGCGCCGCGCTCGTTTACGGACAGATGACGGAACCGCCGGGAGCGCGCCTGCGCGTCGGCCTGTCGGCGCTGACCGTCGCGGAATACTTCCGCGACGCCGAGAACAAGGACGTGCTCCTGTTCATCGACAACATCTTCCGCTTCACGCAGGCGGGCTCCGAAGTGTCGGCGCTGCTCGGCCGCATGCCGTCCGCGGTCGGTTACCAGCCGACGCTGCTGTCGGAAATGGGCCAGCTTCAGGAACGTATTACGTCGACGAAGAAGGGCTCGATCACATCCGTGCAGGCGATTTACGTGCCGGCGGACGACTACACCGACCCGGCGCCGGCGACGACGTTTGCGCACCTCGATGCGACGACGAACCTGTCGCGCCAGATTGCGGAGCTCGGTATTTACCCGGCGGTCGATCCGCTCGCCTCGTCCTCGCGCATTCTCGATCCGCGCGTCATCGGCGACGAGCACTACGACGTCGCGAAGCGGGTCAAGCAGATTCTGCAGCGCTACAAGGACCTGCAGGACATCATCGCCATTCTCGGCATCGACGAGCTGTCGGAAGAAGACAAGCTGGCGGTCACCCGCGCGCGCAAGATTCAGCTGTTCCTGTCGCAGCCGTTCTTCGTGGCGGCGCAGTTCACCGGCCTCGAAGGCAAGTACGTGACGATCGACGAGACCATCCGCGGCTTCAAGGAGATCTCGGACGGCAAGCACGACGGCGTGCCCGAGCAGGCGTTCTATCTCGTCGGCACGATCGACGAAGCGCTTGCCAAGGCGAAGACACTGAAGCAGTAGAGGTCCTACGGGCTTGCGGTCTTGCGGGCTTGGCCCGTAGCCCGTAGCCCGTAGCCCGTAAGCCCGAAAGACCATTTATGGCATTACCAAGCAAGATCACGCTGCACATCTCGTCGCCCGACACGACCATCTCGCAGGAGGTGGATTACGTGTCGCTGCCCGGGAGCGAAGGCGATTTCGGCGTGCTTCCCGGCCACACGCCGTTCTTCACGTCGCTGCGGACCGGCGCGATGTGGTACCAGCAGGGCGGCCAGAAGCACTACCTGATGGTCTCGGTCGGCTTCGTCGAAGTGTTGCCCGATGCGGTGACGGTGCTGGCGCAGGTCGCGGAGCGTGCCGAGGATCTCGATCAGGAACGGGCCGAGGCGGGCATGAAGCGCGCCGAAGAGGTGATGGCCGCGGTGCCGCACGAGATCGACTTCGAGCGCGCGCGGCTCGCCATGTTGCGGACTCTGCAGCAGCTGCAGGTCGACAGCCGCAGAGGCGGTGGCCACGTTTAGAAATCTCTCAGCGCTGTTTCGATATCGCGGGCTGATCCAGACGCTCGTCGTCAGGGATCTGAAGGCCCGCTACCGCGGTTCGGTTCTCGGCTTCTTCTGGTCCTTCTTCAATCCCCTCCTGCTGCTGCTGATCTACTCGTTCGTGTTCACGCAGGTGCTGGTCGGCGCGCACGATCCGGAAATGGAGCCGTACGCCCTGTTCATGTTCTGCGGCATCCTGCCGTGGACTTGGTTCTCCTCTTCGATTCTGGAATCGTCGAACACGCTGATCGCGGGCGGCAACCTGATCAAGAAAGTGCTGTTCCCGGCGGAGGTGCTGCCGATCGTCACCGTGCTGGCGAACATGGTGCACTTCTTCCTCGGCCTGCCGGTGCTGGTCGGATTCCTGATCTATTACCAGCGTCCGGTGGACCCGGTGGAGCTGCTGTGGTTTCCGGTCATCGTGCTGATCCAGCTGGTGTTCACCATCGGCCTGGCGCTGTTGCTGTCCGCGTTGACGGTGCACTTCCGCGATCTCAAGGATCTGCTGGGGAACCTGGTGCAGCTGTGGTTCTTCGCGACGCCGATCATCTATCCGATGCTGCAGTCGCCGGTGTCGATGCGGCAGTGGCTGAACCTCAACCCGATGACGCACATCATGATCTCGTATCAGGAAGTGCTGTTCTTCCCGGGCCCGCACGGGCACTGGAAATGGCTGGTGGCCATGGCCGTCGTGTCGATTCTGGTATTTCTTATCGGGTATTTCGTCTTTGATCGCTTACGAGACAGTTTCGCTGAGGAAGTATGACCTCCGCAATCGAAGTCACGAACGTCTCGAAAGTCTACCGGCGCTACGCCCAGAAGAAGCAGTTCGCCACGCTCAAGTCGGCGATCCTCAACGGCAGCCTGCTTGGCGATCTGAAGCCGGATGAAACCTTCCAGGCGCTCCGCGGCGTGTCGTTCTCGGTGCCGAAGGGCTGCACCTACGGCGTAATCGGCCGCAACGGCTCCGGCAAGAGCACGCTGCTCAAGTGCGTCGCGGGCATCACGCGTCCCACGCAAGGCACCGTGACCGTCGATGGCCGCATTTCGGCGCTGATCGAGCTCGGCGCCGGCTTCCATCCTGAGATCTCCGGCCGCGAGAACATTTTCATCAACGGCATCATGCTGGGCCTCACCAAGAAGGAGATCCAGCACCGCTTCGATGAAATCGTCGAGTTCGCCGAGATGCAGGACTTCATCGACGCGCCGGTGAAGACCTATTCGTCGGGCATGTATATGCGTCTCGGCTTCGCCGTGTCGGTGCACGTCGATCCCGAGGTGCTGCTCGTGGACGAAGTGCTCGCCGTCGGCGACCAGGGCTTCACGCACAAGTGCCTCGACAAGTTCGCGGAGTTCCGCCGCCGCAACAAGTCGATCCTGCTGGTCACCCACTCGCTCGACCTGGTCGAGAAGTTCTGCGACATCGCGCACTGGCTCGATCACGGCGTCACCAAGGGCGAAGGCGATCCGAAGCGCGTCGTCGCCGCCTACGTCATCGACGTCGAGGACTCGGAAGAGAACTCGCTCGCCAAGGCAGAATCCGTTCGGATCGCTGCCGTTGCGCACGAGATCACGGAGGCGAAGGAAACTGCGCTGACGGAGGACACGGCGGCCTCCGTGCTCTCCGTAGGCGGCGAAGAGCGCTCCGTGGGCTCGGAAGCCACCGGCCCTAGGGATGGTTTTAAGTCGGAGAGCGGCCGGTGGGGAACCCGCGAGGTCGAGATTACGAACGTGACCATCGCCGGTCCCGATGGCGCAACCGGGCACGTCTTCCAAAGCGGTGAAGCGATTCAAATCCGCCTCGATGTGACGTCGAAGGAAAAGATCACCGACTTCGTATTTGGTCTCGGCCTCTTCAATGCCGACAACGTCTGCGTCTACGGCACCAACACCAATCTCGAGGAGTTCCAGCCCACCGAGATCGACGGCGACGGCGTCGTCACCTTCACGGTGGACAAGCTCGATCTCGTCGAAGGCACCTACCGGCTGGACCTCGCCGCGCACAAGGCCGACGGCTATCCCTACGATTACCACCGCCTGCTCTACACCTTCCGCGTCAAATCCAAGATCCGAGACGTCGGCATCTATCGTCCCGATCACAAATGGGCGTTCGGCGGCGGAATCAAGTTCAGCGGCCACAGATTAGACACAGATTAGACACGGATCAAAAACCGATGACGCGAATGGACGCGGTCGCGCGAGTCAAACGAGCGCGAGATGAAGGCAAAGTAGTCGTCTTCACGAATGGCGTGTTCGACATCCTTCACCCAGGCCACATCCGATATTTGCGCGACGCGCGTGCGCTGGGCGACCTCCTGATCGTCGGCGTCAACAGCGATCGATCGGTAAAGGAACTAGCAAAGGCGCCCGATCGCCCTATCAACGGGGAAGCGGAGCGAGCCGAGATAATTAGGGCGCTGGCGTCGGTCGATGCCGTCGTGATCTTCGACGAAGCTACGCCTTACGAGATCATTTCGGCGATCCAGCCCGACGTTCTCGTGAAAGGCGCCGACTGGGGCGAGAACGCGATTGTCGGGAGAGATGTGGTTGAAGCGAGAGGCGGAAAGGTTGTCAGGGTTGCCCTCGCCGAAGGTTACTCAACGACGAAGCTCATCGAGCGGATACGGTTGTAGAGGCGGGTCTTTAGACCCGCCTGTGAGAGAATAAAAGGCTCGGCTGGGACCAACCAGCCTTGCAGGGTATGTCCAGCGCTCCGTCACTCGCGTTACGGTCGCTGCTGACAGGCGTTCTTCGGGAAACGGGGCTGCTATCCCCCCTCCAACGCATCAGTGGCGCGACCTCCCCTGTACGCGCGTTGGTGGTGGCGGCCGCCGCAAAGCGATTAGCCGGTGACACAATCCTCCTCGTTGTCCCCACCGACGCCGATCTCGAAAACACCGTCGGCGACATTTCCTTCTTCCTGTCGGTTCTCGAAGGCTCCGCGTCAACCGTCGTCGAGCGGCAGGTCCTGCCATTCCCGTCGACGCAAGTCGATCCGTATCGCGGATTCCAGCCGCACCTGAAAGTCGCATCGGCCAGAGCGCGGGTGTTGCATTCGCTCGCCAGCCTTCGCTCCTCTGGAGCTACGGCTAGGCAGGCTCAGTTGGTGATCGTTGCGTCGGCGGCGGCGCTACTGACGAAGGTTCCGGATCCCGCAACCATCCTGCTGTCGTCGTGCGACATCACGCCTGGTGTCGACATCGACCCGGTCGTGCTCGCGAACACGCTCGTGCTCGGCGGCTACGAGCCGGCCGATCCGGTGGATGCGCACGGCGAATTCGGGAGACGAGGCGGCATCCTCGACGTGTTCCCCGCCGGCGAAGAGCTGCCGATCCGCATCGAGTTCATCGGCGACACCGTCGAATCCATCCGCCGCTTCGATCCTGGCACCCAGCGTTCAGTTGAAACCCTCGATCGCTTCGGCATCGTCCCAGTACGCGAAATTGGCGATTTGTCACGGGGACTGACATCGCAACCCTCAAATCTGTTTGAGTTCCTGCGTACTCGGGACTCGCAAGTGTGGGTATCCGAGCCAACCGATGTGGAAAACCACATCAAGAGTGCCTGGGAACAGGTCAGCGGCTCGTATGCGGACGCGCTGGAGCGATCGAAGACGCCGACGGTCATTGCGCCGCCGACAGAATTGCTGCTCGGAGCCGATGAAGTTGCGGAGCAGCTCGCGAGCGCGATCGTTGTTGAAGAGCTCTCGATCACAGGCGGATCGGCAGACCCGCCTCTACAGCCCTCGTCGCTCGAATTGTCAGTTCAGCCGGTCGCGTCGTTTCACGGCCGCATCCCAGACTGGGTTAGCGACGTCAAGGCGGCGCAGGCCAACGGCGATCACGTGATCTTCGTTGCCGAATCGCACGGCCGCGCCGAGCGCACGGTTGAACTGCTGAAGGATTACGACGTTCGCGCGGTCATGGCGTCGGATGCGGGGGATGTGATCCGCGGCGCCGTGATGGTCGCCGAAGGGTGGCTGTCGAAGGGATTCAGACTTCGAACCGCAGGCGAGTCTAAAGACTCGCCTTTACCAGCGCTCCAGATTTACGCCGAGACCGATGTCTTCGACGAGGAGCGCCGCAAGACCGGCGCGGGCAAGAAGCGATCGGCGTCCGCCGCGTTCCTCTCCGACCTGCGCGATCTCAAGGTCAACGATCTGATCGTGCACGTCGATCACGGCATCGGCCAGTTCGTCGGCCTCAAGCAGATCTCCATCGCCGGCGGCGACATCGTGCAGGAGTTCCTCGAGCTCCAGTATCACGGCGACGCGAAGCTGTTCGTTCCCGTCGAGCGCCTTGATCTGATCCAGAAATACACCGGTGGCACGAAGCCGCCGCTCGATCGGCTCGGCGGCACCACCTGGGAAAAGGCCAAGACCAAGGTCAAGAAGGCCATGCGCGACATGGCGGAGGAGCTGCTCAAGCTCTACGCCGCCCGCAAGGCCGTCCCGGGTCACGCGTTTGCCGCCGACACGCACTGGCAGGAGGAATTCGAGGACGCGTTCGAGTTCACCCTCACGCCGGACCAGGCCACCGCGATTGCCGACATCAAGCGCGACATGGAGTCGCCGACGCCGATGGATCGGCTGCTCTGCGGCGACGTCGGATACGGCAAGACCGAAGTGTCGATGCGCGCCGCATTCAAGGCGGTGATGGAAGGAAAGCAGGTCGCCTTCCTCGCACCGACCACCGTGCTGGCCGCGCAGCATTTGAAGACGCTGAGCGAACGCTTCGCGGCGTTCCCGGCCAAGATCGACATGGTCAGCCGTTTCCGCACCAAGCAGGAGATCAAGGAAACGCTCGAAAGCCTGGCGTCCGGCCGGCTCGACGTGATCGTCGGCACGCATCGCCTCCTGTCAAAGGACGTCACCTTCAAGGACCTCGGCCTGCTCGTCGTGGACGAGGAGCAGCGCTTCGGTGTCGCGCACAAGGAGCGCATCAAGCAGATGCGCAAGAAGGTTGACGTGCTGACGATGACGGCGACGCCGATTCCGCGGACCTTGAACATGTCGCTGGTCGGCATCCGCGACATGTCGGTAATCGAAACGCCGCCGAAAGACCGGCTCGCGATTCAGACCAACGTCGTCAAGTTCGATTCCACCGTGCTGGTGCGCGCGATTCGGACCGAGATCGCCCGCGGCGGCCAGGTCTTCTTCGTCCACAACCGCGTCGAGTCGATCTTTTCGATGGGCAACCTTCTGCAGCGGCTGGTTCCAGACGCGCGTCTCGTCATCGGCCACGGCCAGATGCCGGAAGACGCGCTCGAGCGCGCGATGCTGGACTTCATGACCCACCAGGCCGACATCCTGCTGGCGACGACGATCGTCGAGAACGGCCTCGACATCCCGAACGCCAACACCATCATCATCAATCGCGCCGACCGCTACGGCCTGGCCCAGCTCTATCAGCTGCGCGGCCGCGTCGGCCGCAGCGATCGCGCCGCGTATGCGTATCTGCTGATCCCGCCGGAAGAATCGCTGTCGCCGGTCGCGCGCAAGCGGCTGTCGGCGATGAAAGAGTTCAGCGAGCTGGGCAGCGGCTTCCGCGTCGCCGCGCTCGATCTCGAGATCCGCGGCGCCGGCAACCTGCTCGGCGGCGAGCAGAGCGGCACCATCGACGCGATCGGCTTCGAGATGTACATGAAGCTGCTCGAGGAAACCATCCGCGAGCTGAAGGGCGAGGATCTCGAAGACGACGTGCGTGCGACCGTCAACCTGAAGGTCGACTTCAGGCTCGATGAGGCGTACGTGCCCGACATGAATCAGCGCCTGATGATCTATCGCCGCATGGCAGGCGCCAGGACCGAGGATGAGATCGGCCGGCTCGTTGAGGAGGTGCGCGATCGTTACGGCCCGACCCCGACTACGGTCATGAACCTGGCCGACTTCGCGCGCATTCGAGTGCTCGCCGACGGGCTCGGGGTGGAAACAATCGATCGAGCCGACTCGACGCTCGTCATCAAGTTCAGGCAGAAGACGAAGGTGGACCTCGCGCGAGTGATCTCGCTGGTGCAAGAGCGTGGCGATTTGCAGTTGATCCCTCCGAACTCACTCAAGCTCGACCTTCGGCCTCGGGAACCGGGAACCGGGAACCGGGAACCGGAAAAACTCACGCCAGCCGGCTCCCGGCTCCCGGCTCCCGGCTCCCGACTGGCGGGCCAGGCGAAGCCAAGAATTCAGGCGAAGCAAAGGCAAAAGCCGTCGTGGTGGACGGCTCGCGCCACCGCCGGCGAGGTCACGTCCGGCTTCACAAAGGCCGAAATCCTCAAGCAGGCGCCGGAAGACCCGCGCGCACCGGACGGAGTCTTATCAAAGGTAACGAGTCTCCTTGAGGAGCTCGACAGTTAGACCCGTAAGCCCGTAGCCCGCAAGCCCGTAGCCCTATAATTAGAGATTCAAATGACTGCAAGAAACATCGTCATAGCGGCGGTAATGGTCGTGGCGGCAATCGCGTCGCCCCGCGCCGACATCATCGAGCAAGTCCTGGTGAAGGTGAACGGCGAGATCATCACCAAGACCGATCTCGAAGCCCGCCAGATCGCCGCGCTCCGCCAGAAGAATCCGAACCTGCGTCCCGACAGCGACGCCGCGTTGAAGGCGGCGCTCGCCGAAGTGACGCCCGCCGTCATTGTCGACGCCGTCGACGAGATGCTGATGGTGCAGCGGGGCAAGGAGCTCGGCTACACCATGACCACCGAGCGCTTCAACAGCATCCTCGAGAACATCAAGAAAGAAAACAAGATCGAGTCCGACGAGCAGTTGCAGGCCGCGTTGAAGCAGGAAGGCATGACCATGGTTGACCTGCGCCGCCAGCTCGAACGCACGATGATGGTGCAGCAGGTGCAGCAGACGGAGATCATGCAGAAGCTGCAGGTCACTGACACCGAGCTCAGGACCTACTACGACGCGAACAAGAACGAATTCGGCACCGTGCCGCAAGTGACGCTGCGCGAGATCACGATCAACGTGCCGGTGAGCGCGCAGGGCATCAACGTCGCGCAGGACGATGCGGCGAAGGCGAAGGCCGAGGAGGTGCGCGCGAAGATCATTGCCAACGAGCCGTTCGCGCGGCTCGCCGCCGACTATTCGGATTCCGGATCGAAAGCGAACGGCGGTCTCGTCGGGCCGCTCGCGAAGAGCGATCTGTCCGAGGAGCTGCAGCAGGCGATCGCGGGCCTCAAGACCGGCGGCGTGACGCCGGTGCTGCGCACGGCGCGCGGCTACCAGATCATCAAGATCGAAAACCTCCAGGACACCACCATCAAGCCGTTCGACGAAGCGCGCGGCGAGATCGCCGACAAGATTGCCAACGGCAAGCGCCAGGGCGAGTACCGGAAGTTCATCGTCAAGCTGCGCGGCGAAGCGATCATCGACTGGAAGAACGACGAGATCAAAAAGGCCTACGAGGTTGGTCTCAAGCAAGAAGAAGCGGAGACGGGAGCCGGGAACCGGGAACCGGGAACCGGCCTGCGTTAGTTCGGCTCCCGGATCCCGGCTCCCGGATCCCGACAGTGATGAACCCAGCCTGGTACGCCATCTGGACGCGCTCGCGTCATGAGAAGATCGTCCGCGACCAGTTAGAGAAGAAAGGCGGCGTCGACGTCTTTCTCCCGACCTTCGGCAAGTGGAGCCGCTGGAAGGATCGCAAGAAGAAGATCGACTGGCCGCTGTTTCCCGGCTACGTCTTCGCGCGGTTCGTCGCCGACGAGCGCATCGGCATCCTGAAGGTCGACGGCGTCGTGCAGATCATCAGCAACAACGGCATGCTGTCGCCAATCCCCGAAGAGGAGATCGAGAGCATCCGCACGCTGGTTGACAGCGAGCTCGCCTACGACCCGGTGCCGCTGATCAAGGAAGGCGACATGGTGCGCGTGGCGCACGGTCCGCTGAAGGGCGTGGTCGGCCGATTGATTCAAAAGAAGGGCGCCCACGCGCGGCTCGTATTGTCGGTAGACTTGATCGGGCAGGCGGTCTCGGTTGAGGTCGACGCGGCAGACGTGAAGGCGTACTAACGTAGAGGCGGGTCTTTAGACCCGCCTGCAAGCGATGAAAATAGGACCCATCGAACTCGAATCGCCATTCGTCGTCTCGCCGATGGCGGGCATGACCGACACCGCGTTTCGCCGCCTGGTGAAGCGCCAGGGCGGCTGCGGTCTCGTGGTGTCCGAGATGGTGAGCAGCGAAGGCCTGGTCCGCGGCATCGATCGCACGCTCGAGTACGCCGAATACACCGAGGAAGAGCGCCCCGTCTCCATTCAGATCTTCGGCGGCGAGCCCGCCAAGATGGCCGAAGCCGCGCGCGTCGTCGAGCAGATGGGCGCGAACATCGTTGACGTCAACATGGGCTGCCCGGTGCCGAAGATCGCGAAGCACCACGCCGGCTGCAGCCTGATGCGCGAGCCCGCGCATGCCGCCGGGATCATCGCGGCGATGACGAAGGCGGTGAAGATCCCCGTTACCGTCAAGATGCGCAAGGGCTGGGACGACGGCGAGATCAACGCCGGCGAGCTGGCGAAGCGTGTCGAGGATGCCGGCGCGCAGGCGATCGCGATTCACGGTCGCACCGCGAAACAGAGCTACAGCGGGTCTGCGGACTGGGATTTCGTCACCGAAGTCGCGAAAACGGTTTCGATCCCCGTGTTCGGATCCGGCGACTGCATCGAGCCCGAAGACATCATCAACAGGATGAAGTCTGGTGTGAGCGGCGTCTATGTTGGCCGCGGCGTGCTGCGCAATCCATGGATCCTCGCCCAGGCCCGCGATCTGATGGAAGGCAGGCCGGCGCGCACCATCGCGCACGAAGAGCGCGGTCAGTTCCTGCTCGATTACATGCAACTGTTGCTCGCCGAAAGCGTGAGCGAGGAAGCTGGCTTTCGGCACACCGCAGGCAGGCCAATGGGCCAACAGGCCAATGGGCCAACGGCCGCCGTCGGTCGAGAACGCTGGGTCATTAATAAGATCCGGGCCCTTAGCACTTGGTACACCAAAGGTTTTGAAGGAGGAGCCCAGTTTCGTATTGGCGTCAATTCCGCCAAGTCGATCAGCGAATTACGTGATCTCATTGAGAACTTCTTCCTGTTGGCCCATTCGCCTGTTGGCCCGTTGGCCTGACGATGTCTCCTGAGGTCGTCATTGGCGGCAGAAAAATCGGTGCCGCCTATCCACCCCTGGTAATTGCTGAAATCGGCATCAATCACGAGGGCAGCCTTGCCGTCGCGAAGGAAATGGTCGATGCGGCCGCTCGCGCTGGCGTCGAGATCGTCAAGCACCAGACGCACATCGTCGAAGACGAGATGAGCGGCGCCGCGAAGAAGGTGATTCCCGGCAACGCGCAAATCTCGATCTACGAGATCATGCAGCGCTGCGCGCTCTCCGAGAGCGACGAGAAGACGCTGCAGCGATATGTCGAATCGCGCGACATGGTCTTCATCAGCACGCCGTTTTCGCGTGCCGCCGCGGATCGCCTGCACGGCATGAACGTGCCCGCTTACAAGATCGGCTCCGGCGAGTGCAACAACTACCCGCTACTGAAGCACATTGCATCGTTCGGCAAGCCGATCATCCTCAGCACCGGCATGAACACGATCGAAAGCGTTGGCAAGGCCGTGGCGATCTTTGAAGCCGCGCGCGTGCCGTATGCGCTGATGCACACCACGAATCTCTACCCGACGCCGCCGCACCTGGTGCGTCTTGGCGCCATGGTGGAGCTCGGCAAGGCGTTTCCGAATGCGGTGATCGGGCTGTCCGATCACACCACCGACAACATCGCGTGCCTGGGCGCCGTCGCGCTCGGCGCGTCGATCCTCGAGCGCCACTTCACCGACGACATGTTCCGTCCCGGCCCCGACATCGTCTGCTCGATGGACGAGAAGGCGTGCCGTGAGCTGATCGAGTCGAGCAGGAAGCTCCATAGCGAGCTCGGCGGAACGAAGGGCCCGGCGAAGGAAGAGCAGGTGACGATGGACTTCGCGTTTGCGACGGTCGTCACGATTGCGCCGATCAAAGCGGGCGAGGCCCTGACGAAGCAGAACCTCTGGGTGAAGCGCCCGGGCACCGGTCCGATTCCTGCCGAGCAGTATGAAGCTCTGCTCGGACGGAAGGCGCTTCGTGATTTGCCCAACGACGTGCATCTGACGAACGACGATTACAGCTGATCCGAACAATCCGGCTAGAGCCGGATGCTCCTCATCGAAACCTAATCAAACTGCAGCGCAATTACGAAGATCGTCACAATCGCGCCCGCGCCCGCAGCGAGGCCCGCGCCGAGCACTTTCGCCCAGTGCGCTCCGCCGCCGCCGTGATCGCGCTCGATGTTGCCCATCTGCTCGTAGGTCACCGTAATCGCGGCTTCGGGCACGCGGTTGTTCTTCTTCACCAGCACGCCGCTATCGTCGACGCGCATCAACGTCCCGCCGACGCGCTTGCCGTCGATCAGCTGAACCTTGATCTTCGATCCGAGCGGGATCGTTTCCGCAACCTTCCGCCACATGCTTCCTTCTTGCGCGAACGCGTTGCCGGCCGTGAGCGAGAACAACGAAACGATGAGTGCAATAGCTGTCAGACGCATGATGACCTCCCTCTAGAAATCGATTCCGAAGCCGGCGATCAGGCTGATCGTCGCGGCGGGTTTTGCGTATGTGCCGATCGCGCCCGCGTTGAAGAACGCGCTCTTCGACATGTAGAACTTTGCGCCGCCACCGACCGTGACGCCGCCGCGCAGTAAGTCGTCGCGAACGTCGAGCGGGCTTCGGAGGAGGACGGGCGGGTTCCCGCGGACCGGCGTTTGATACTGGGTCGGCGCGTGATAACGCCGGCGGTTCGCGTCCAAAACGACGCCGGCGCTCACATACGGATGCACCCATTGGTTGTCGCGGAACTGCCAGACCATGCGCAGCGACGCCTGTTGCAGCCGATGAAACTCCTCGAAGTAGGTTGGATGGACCGTGCCGGCAAGAGTGACGCGGTCCTGGACGTAACGCGATCCTTCGCCGGTGACCGCGTATTCGAACTCGGTCTTCAGGTGCCTGGTCCAGTAATACGCGATCGCCCCGGCATAACGGCCGTCCGCATACCAGTTGTCGTCATACGGAAGCCCGCTGTTGTCGCCGGGCCGCGCTTCGATCGGACCGGCGCTGGCGCTGGCCTCCCACCTCGGCCGTGGGGCTGCCTTTGGAATAATTTGAGCTTCCACAGTGCCGGCTCCCATCAAGACAGCGAAAATCCAAGCAAATCTGCGCATGTGGCCCTTCCTGATTGGGAATGTGCAGACCGCTCGCAAACAGGCTCACTGAACGAGAACACGGTCGAGGAAATCACTCGCTACGCCGGCAAGGGCAACAACCAGCCGCTGATCACGAATCAGCCGTTCAAGACGACCTACCGGCTTCGCAAGATCGGCGGTGAGTGGAGGCTGCTGGTCCCCTCGACGCCGATGCCGAAGGAATCATCGCAGTACTGCTTGCCCCGACTCCGCCGGGGCGGCTTCGCCATTCTTCGGTGAACTTGATCACGCGGACGGATCGATCACTGTCAATCCTTCGATGCCCTCGAAGTCCCTGGTGTTGAGCGTGGCGAGAGCGAAGCCCGTCGTGATCGCGATCGCCGCGATCTGCGCGTCCAAGGCTTCTATCGGCCGTCCGGCACGTTGTCTGGCGGCGACGACTCGTCCGAATTCGCGCGCGGCAATCGCATCGAATGGCAGGCAAGCGGCGCCGAAAGCATCGATCGTTTGATTGACGCCGGCTCTCAGGTTGATCTTTTTCCGGCCGTCCGGCATCAGCTCTACGCCCATCTGAAGTTCGGCGACCGTCACGGCGGAAATCCAGAGGCCGGACGGCTCGATCGAATCAAGCCAGGACTGGAGGTTCGGACTCGGACGCATCTTCAACCCGTCCGACACGACGTTGGTGTCGAGGAGGATCATTCCTCTCGCGGCTCGTCAGGGTCGAGAGGCTTCGGGTCGAACGCCAACCCTGATCGTGGCGGAATCTTCAACTCACCCACGGCCCCCGACTCAACCCAGATTCGTCGTAAGCGCGTGCCTAGGCCTTCCCTGGGGACCGAGCGGTCTTTCCGCATCTCGAGGGCGATAATCTGCCGTGCCTCTTCTTCCATAGAGCGTCCATTGGCAGCGGCCCGCTGTTTCAGAGCCTGTTTGGCCGATTCGGGCAGGTTGCGGATGAGCAAGGAGGCCATGATGTCAATGATATCATCGATATCATATCTCCTTGCTTGCCCCTAAGACTCTAGGACCTTAGGACCCCAAGAATCTGGCCCGACACGCTCAGGATGGCGAATGATTTCTGGCTTACCGGGACGGGCCTCAACACCTACGTCATCGCGACGTTGTTCTACCAGACATCCGTACCCGGTCTGCATCTCTACGCGAAGCCCACAATGATTACCTGCAGCTCGCGGCCGAGGGCGGGCTACTGCTCTCCATTCCGATTGCGTTGACTGTTCTCGCCTTTGCACGTCAGATATGGCACCGCTTCAATGAAGACGGCGGCTCCATCTGGTGGATTCGCATGGGTGCGGTCACCGGATTGATCGCGATCGCGCTACAGTCGGCCGTGGAATTTAGCCTTCAGATGCCTGGTCATGCCGCACCGTTCGCTGTCGTTGCCGGCTTGGCCATTCACGATGGTCGGCGGGTATGATAGTTTCTGTTCCTCTCTAACGAATTTAACCCACGATGGCGTTGTGCGAGCAGTGCGGTTCCATCAGTATCGTCAAGGCGCACGCGACCGGAATGGATCGGGTCCTGTCGCTCTTGACCGGCAGAAGGTCGAACCCGCTAAGCGCAACAACAGCAATTTCGATCTGGTTGAACTAAGCGGTGACAGCCTTGGAGATGTTTGTGCTAGTCGTGATCGGCCTCAGCGGTTGAATCGATGGAATCATCGAGATGACTCCTGACGCGCGTATTTTCGTCGCTGGGCATCGCGGCCTAGTCGGCTCCGCGATCATTCGTCGACTGGAACAGCTCGGCTACGACAACATTCTCACGGCGACTCGCGATCAGCTCGATCTACGCGATCAGGCCGCGGTGAATTATTGGTTCCGCGCGAATCGACCCGAGTACGTGTATCTCGTCGCCGGCACCGTCGGCGGCATCATGGCCAATTCGACCCGGCCGGCGGAATTCATCTACGACAACATGATGATTCACGCCACGGTGGTGCATTCGGCCCACCTGTTTGCGGCGAAGAAGCTGCTTTATCTTGGCAGCTCCTGCATCTACCCACGCGCGGCGACGCAGCCGATGAAGGAAGAAGAGCTGCTGAGCGGACCGCTCGAGCCAACCAACGAGGCGTACGCGATCGCGAAGATCGCAGGCATCAAGCTGTGCCAGTCGTATCGGCAACAGTACGGCTGTGATTTCGTCTCGGCAATGCCGACCAATCTCTACGGCACCAACGACAACTTCGACTTGACCAGCTCACACGTGCTGCCGGCGATGATCCGTAAGTTCCACGACGCGCGCGAAGAGGGCCGGAGCGAAGTGACGATCTGGGGCACCGGCACGCCGCGGCGCGAGTTCCTGCACGTCGACGACCTGGCCGACGCGTGCGTGTTCCTGATGAAAAATTACAGCGACGCGATGCACATCAACGTCGGCACCGGAGAGGATCTCTCAATCGGCGCGCTCGCCGAGGTGGTGAAGCGAATCGTCCACCCGTCAGCGACGATCGTCTACGACCACTCGAAGCCGGATGGTTCGCCCAGAAAGCTGCTGGATGTCTCGCGGCTGCATGCGCTCGGCTGGCGCCACAGGATGTCGCTCGGCGAAGGCATCGAACACACCTACAACTGGTTCCTGGCCAATCACGCCTCCGTCCGAGGAGTCTCGACTAGCGCTTAGCCGCTTCGACCGCCTTCAAGATCGACTTCTGCGGAACGAAGTCGTCGGCTTCCTCCCACGTAATCCGCGCCGTCCACAAGCAACGCCTGCAGGTGACGCGCTTCATCCCCGTAAAAAACCTGACGATGCGATCGAAGGCGCTCGATCGCGTACGGGCGATGTTGATTGAGCCGCAGCGGAAGCAGGTCACGGGTTGATCCTTAACGACCGTTGGTCGTCTGTAACTCGATGGCGCGCTCGATGATGCTCAGCGCGCGCTTGGGCGATCCAGGGGTGAAATCCGGCTCCATGATCTTGACGATGTATTCATCGCCGGTCATCGAGACGACGAGCAGCGCGCGGCCGCCGTTGACCGTCGCAACCTTCTTCACGCGCGCGAGGTCGAGCTGCCAGTCAACCTGGCCGACCTGCTCGACGAACGACAACTTGTTTTCGCGAAGCCGCAGCACGCCGATGGTCCGCTCGATCGAATGCGGACGCAACCACTCGGCCATCCACAAGGCCCGCGGCGATTCGGCCGCAGCGACGAGCGCCGGCACCGCCAGGACGCCGAGGAACTGCACCGTCAACGCAACGCGGATAATCCAAAGAGAGCCGGTTTTCATGGCGTTTTCTCCCGAACGGCTAGAGTCTACAATGTCCTATAGTGTCATGTCAATATAAGACTTATGAATCTCTAAAGACTGATGTAGATTCATGAAATTGCACAGCTTGGGGTAAGCCTGCTGGCCCAGAGGGGCTGCCGGCGAAAGTAAGATTGGTCAGCTAATGCCGCTGCGCGTCGGATTCGACCTGGACGGAACCGTTGCCGACATGTTCTCAGCCCTGCACCGCGAGGCCGTGAAACTGTTCGGAGAGGAAGTGTTGCGGCAGGCGGCCTACACGCCTTCGAAGCCTTCCACCTTTCCCGCTGCGGAGTCCTCGGCTAAAGCTCCGGTTGATGCGACGGGGACCCAGGCAGCGGCCGTGACCAACGCGCTCGTCAAGAAGGCCAAGGACGAATCCGCACCGCCGGAAGAGGACGCGACCACCAATCTCGCGATGCAGGAGCTGCACCTCACCAGCAGAGAGCAGGCGCAGCTCTGGGATCACGTCAAGAAAATCGAGAACTTCTGGACGACGCTCCCTGAGCTCGAGCCGGGGATCATCGCGCGCATCGCGAAGACCGCGCGCGACCGGCGCTGGGAAGTGATCTTCCTGACGACGCGGCCCACGACCGCCGGTGATCTGGTGCAGCTGCAGTCACAACAGTGGCTCGCCGCGCACGGCTTCCAGTATCCGAGCGTCTACGTCGTGCATCGCTCGCGCGGCAAGATCGCCGACGCGCTGAACCTCGACGCGTTCGTCGACGATCGCCCCGAGAACTGCCTCGACATCGCCGTCGAGTCAAAAGCCAAAGTGATCCTGGTGTGGCACGGCAACCCGAAGGACGTGCCCGCCGGCGCGAAGCGCCTCGGCGTGCGCCCGGTAAGCACGATCACGGAAGCGATGGGGCTGCTCGAACAACTCGACGCCATCCGCAATCAGCCAAGTCTGATGAAATCGATCAAGCGCGCGTTCGGACGTGACGATCCCGGCGTCTGACTATCCCAGCTCCGCCAGGTTAGTGGACACGAAGTCGTAAGCGAGAACAGCTTCGGCGGACGTGAACAGCAGCTTCCCCAGCGCGTCGTGGGCAGGATGGTCGAGATAATCGCGTAGATCCGCTTCGGAAGCAAACTCCAGGATGGCCGAGTACTCATAATGCTCGGCCATTTGTGTTTCATAGCCCGGACGATTGAGCAGCAGGCGCCGGCCGATGGTGGCGCGCTTGATTTCGGGGATGCCCTCGACGGCGCGGCGCAGGGCGGTGACGAGGGTCTTGCGCTGGTCCGGTGTGATGGTGGCGCGCGGGCGAAACAAGACGACGTGAGAAATCATTTCAGATCTCTGATTGCAGATTAATTGCAGGTCGGCGATCTCAGGGTTTCTTCTTTTTGGATTCCCACTTCGTTCGAATCGTCTTCTTGAACTTGGTCCACTTCGCTTTCTTCGCGTCCTTGTACTTCTGACGCGGATCGCGATGCTCGCCGCCGGGACGCCACTTGTCGTCACGCTTCGCTTCGATCCCCAGGGATTTCTTGTATTCCGCCTTGGGCACCCATTTCCGTTTCGCGGTTCCGGGTTCCGGGTTACTGGTTCCGGATTCGGTTCTTGGTTTCCAGTCGAGTTTTTCGGATCGCGTGGTCCTGGGTCCTGGGTCCCGGGTCTTGGACTTCCAGTCAGGTTTGCGCTCGCGAGTGAAAGAGCCTTTCGGCTTCCAGTCGGGTTTTTCCGATCCAAAGGGCTTGCGGGCTTGCGGGCTTGCGGGCTTGGATTTCCAGTCCGGTTTGCGCTCGCGAGTGAACGATCCTTTCGGCTTCCACTCCGGCTTCGCAGACCTGGTGTCGTCGCCGCTTGGTTTCCACTCAGGTCTCGCAAACGATCGGGGTTTGTCGTGAGACCTGCGTCCGCCTTCGCTCGAAGACGAGCTTCGGCTTTTAGGTTTCCAGTCGGGCTTCTCGGATCGCTTGGAAGCTGAAGTGAATTCGCCCTTCGGTTTCCACTCCGGCTTTCCAGAGCGGGATTTCCACTCGGGCTTCTCGGATCGTTTGGGAGCGGGGGTGAACTCACCCTTCGGCTTCCACTCGGGTTTCTCAGATCGGGAGGCCGGTTTTCGTTCGCGATCTCTGAAGCCGCCCACCTTTGCGCTTCGCGCTCCGGCGGGAAAGCCGGCCTGACGCTCGTCGCCGCGGCGGCCCATCTCGCCTCTCGCGAGCATGGCTTCCTGCGCATCAAGACGCGAGGGCCACAACTTCCCGTTCTGAAACCACATCATCGTCGCCGACGCGTTCTTCCCTTTCAGGCGATTGAAGGTCGGCAGCAGATCTTCTTTCGCGCCGGCGCGGAAGGCGGTCGGCTGATTGTCGACAATGATCGTCCAGTAGGCATATCGCGGCGGCATGAAAGAACTATCCTACCTGTTAATGGAGTTCGTCGGGGCGCCCATCACCGAGCTCAAACCGCTGCTTACGACCTCTTTTGAAGAGTGGAGTAAGGACGGACGATCCTGCGCGTTGTCGGGTGGGGCGACGGCGCTCATTTTCCTCAGCGCCCTGCGGAACGCGAACGTCAACTGGCGGAAGATCACGCTGTTCTGGGCCGATGAGAGAGCGGTGCCGCCGGATGATCCGGAGTCGAATTACGGGCTCGCGGAGCGGATGCTGCTGTCGCCTCTCGGAGCGAAGGCGCCGCGCGCGATCAGGATGCCTGCGGACGCGCCGCATCTCGGACAGGCGGCGCTGTGGTACGACGATGCGCTGGCGACCGAGTTGAATAACGGCTCGCTCGACCTCGCGATACTCGGCGTCGGCGAAGACGGGCACATCTGCTCGCTGTTTCCCGGTCACATCGCGTTGACGCAGAATGATCTGCGAGCGGTGGCGATCGACGATGCCCCGAAGCCGCCGCGGCGGCGGTTGTCGCTGACGTTGAGATACGTGCTGCAGACGAAGAAGATCTGGTTGATCGCGGTGGGGCCGCGGAAGCTACCGGTGCTTCAAGCGGCGATCAACAAGACCAGCAGCTCGACGCCGTTGGATTTATTGATGCGGCAGGCGAAGGATGTGACGGTGTTTACCGATCAGCAAATCAGGCGGGTCTAAAAGACCCGCCTCTACGGCCTAGAATCTTTTCAGCTTCTCTACGAGCGTCGTCCGCTTCAACCCCAACAGTCTCGCAGCAGCGCCCTTATTCTGTTCCGTCCGCGCGAGGGCGCGGTCGATCAGGTCCTTCTCGATCTGCGCGATCAGGACGGGAAGATCGACACCTCCCGACGGCAGATCGAGCACGGGCTTGGTGGTTGACTCGCTGGTCGCCTGGAGATCCGCCGGCAGATCCCCGACATCGATCTGCGTGCGGCTGCCGCTCATGGCGATGGCGCGCTCGATGGCGTTCTCGAGCTGACGGACATTGCCGGGCCACGCATACGCCATCAACCGTCTCATGGCATCTTGCGAGACGGTGATGTCAGGTCCTGAGGTCTTAAGGTCCTGAGGTCTTGAAAATTTCCTCACGAAGGTCTGCACCAGCAGCGGAATGTCCTCGACGCGCTCCCGCAACGGCGCGATGTGCACGGGGATTACGTTCAGGCGATAGTAGAGATCCTCGCGGAACGAGCCCTCCTTCACCATCCTCGACAAATCCGCGTTCGTCGCGGCGACGATGCGGACGTCGACCTTGATCGTTTTCGTATCGCCGAGCCGCTCGAACTCGCGCTCCTGCAGGACGCGCAGCATTTTCATCTGCAACGCCATCGGCATGGTCCCGACTTCGTCCAGGAAGAGCGTGCCGCCGTCGGCCTGTTCGAGGCGGCCCTGCCGCATTGCCACCGCGCCGGTGAACGCGCCGCGGGCATGGCCGAACAGCTCGGCGTCGAGCAGCGTTTCAGGAATCGCACTGACGTTGATCGCGACGAAGCGGCCGCGATGACGCGGGCTCGTCTGATGGATCGCGCGCGCGACCATCTCCTTGCCGGTGCCGGTCTCGCCGGTGATCAGGATCGTCGCCGCCGACGGCGCCACGGTTTCGATCAACTGAAAGAGCGCGCGCATCGGCGCGCTCTTGCCAATCATCGATCCCAACCCAAACCGCTCGTCGAGCTGCTGATGGAGGTAGGCGTTTTCGCTCTTCAGCCGCCGCTGTTCGAGCGCGGAGTTAAGGACGTGCATCAACTCGTCGAACTGAAAGGGCTTGGCGATGAAATCGGCGACGCCCATCTTCGTCATGTCGACGGCGTCCTTCACCGTGCCGTAGCCGGTGACGACAATTGCGACGATGCCGGGGTAGCGGGTGAGGGCGGTCTCGATCACCTCGCGTCCCCCCTTTGCCAAGGCTTCGGAGGGCAGGCCATCGACTGGCAGGCGCAGATCCGAAACGATGACGTCGAAGGCGAAACCGTCGAGCGCCTTAATCGCAGCGGCCCCGTCCGCGGCCTCGATCACCTCGTAGCCGGCGTCCCTAAGTCGTTCAGCTACAACACTTCGGAGCGCTTCCTCATCGTCTACGAGCAGGAGGTGGGGCACGGTTGTCAAAGTATTGACGGTCATGCGCACGACTGTCAACACCTGCATGGCTAATCTCAGAAAGGCTTGCACCGATACAACCTCTGGAGGGCAACCCCAGTGGAACGGCAAACAGTGAGCATCATGAAGGCGTGCGAGATGGTCGGCGTGAGCCGCCGCACGATCTACAACTGGATCGCGGCGAACAAGGTCGAGTACTTGCGCACGGCGGGCGGCAGCATCAGAATTTTCGTGGATACGCTGTGGCGCGAGCCCGATGGCACCAAGCATCCAACCAATCACACCGCGGCGTAGCGTTGTTTTCGTGGCTGTGATGACAGATTCAAAAGAGCTTCTACACAAGCTCAATAACCAACTCGGCGTGATACTCGCGCACGCCGAGTTGCTCGAGACCAAGGCGCAGGACGCGTCGCAGAAGGCGCGCGCCTCGCAAGTGGTCAACGCCGCGCTCCAGGCGATGGCGGTCTCCCGGGAACTGAGAGAGACCGTCGGCGAGAAATAGGCCAACAGGCGAACAGGCAGACAGGCCGTCGGCGAAAAGAGTACCTTCCTAACATTCTTCGACTGAACATTCCCCCTCCGGATAGGCCCGCCACCGCGCTTGCGCGATTCGGCCAGACAGGCTCGGTCTTTACCTACCAAAACTGTAAGTATTAGTGCAAAAACAAAACTGTTAGTCAATTTATTGACGCACAACCTGTAGGAAGCGCCAATTTTTTGGCTGGAGCTGGATTAAATTCCGACGCAAATTTTGACATGCCGCTTCGGGCAGTTCCGTGTAAGTTACTGACTTCACTGACACTTACACGGTCGAGCCTGCAGGGGTGCACGCCGGTGCACCCCTTGTCCAAGCTCTGGCATCGTCGTTGCCTTAGGGCAGGTAACATGAAAATTAGCCAGGCTCACCGTGTGGAGGCAGGGCTGCCGTTTGTTGAGGCTCTTGCCAGACGAATGGCGGCGACGATGCCGCATTCGATTGACCTCAGCGATCTCGTGCAGGACGGCGTGATCGGGCTGATCGACGCGGCGCATCGTTTCGACGATTCGCGCGGCATCAAGTTCGAGACGTTCGCCGAGCGGCGCATTCGCGGCGCGATGATCGACGCGCTCCGCAAGGATGCGTGGCCGCGCGGCGTGCGGCGCGTCAGGCGCGAGCTCGAAGCGGCGCGCGAGAAGTTACGCGCCAGCCTCGGACATGAGCCCTCGCTCGCCGATCTCGCCGCAGCGATCGGCTCCGACGAGAAGCGCCTCGGCAAGACGATCGTGCGCATCAACACGATCGAATCGACATCGCCGTTCTCGAGCGCCGAGAACATTGACGAAGCGCAGCTGCCGGCAGTGCTGGTGCCCGCGGAGCCCGAGCGCCCCGACATGCAGTACGAGCGCGACGAGGTGAAGAACCGCGTGCGCAACGCCATCGGCACGCTGCCGCCGCGCGAGCAGCGCGTGATCGCGCTCTACTACTACCGCGAAGTGACGATGAAGGACATCGGCGCGGAGCTCGGTGTCAACGAATCACGCGTTTCCCAACTACACGCTCGCGCCATCAGGAGATTGCGCGAAGCGCTCGGAGCGGAAGTCACGCCCGTGGCCGCATCGGCCGCTTTGCGTGACGCGATTGCGGCAATGGAAGCCAAGCCGTCAACCTTCGCGCATCGCGCTGCAGCGGACAAGAAAATGGCGAAAGCTTCCTTGCCGGAATCGGACACGCGAGTGTCGCAGGCTGCTCAGAAGCGCGCTGGTTTGATCCTGGTAAAAGCCGGGAACCGGGAGTCGGGAACCGGGAACCGGGAGGATCAGGAGAGCGTGTCGCGCGCGGCACGCAGCAAGTCGCCCAACCTGAAAGGCTTGGAGAGCCAGCGGCAGCCGGTTTCCTCGAGGAAGCGCTCCGCATCGGTGCCGGCGACGTCGCCGGTCACGAAAATGACGCGCCGCGCCAGCGCGGGCGTCGCGGCCGCCATCGCGCGGTAGAACTGCATGCCGTCAATGCGCGGCATCTTGAGATCGCAGACGATCAAGTCGTAGTGGGCTTCGGTGAGGCGGGTCAGCCCGTCCTCACCATCGCCCGCCCTATCGACGGCGAAGCCGGCGTCGACCAGCGCTTCGGAAACGGCGACGGCCAGCGCCGGCTCATCTTCCACCACCAGCACGCGCAATCCCTTGAATGCTTCGAGCGAGATCGGCTGTTGCGCCGCTCGCGCCGCAGGCGCATTCAGGTGCTGGCCTGACACCGGCAGCTCGATAAAAAACGAGGCCCCTCCGCCCGTCGGGCTACGGGGCTCAGGCGCGCGTGACTCGACCCAGATGCGGCCAGCATGCTCCTGGACGATCGCGTAGGCGACGGTGAGTCCGAGCCCCGTCCCCGATCCGACTTCCTTCGTCGTGAAAAACGGGTCAAAAATTTTCCCCTGTCGATCTTCCGGAATGCCGGGCCCATCGTCACTGACCTCGAGGACGAGCGAGCCGCGCTCGGTATCGTTCGAGGTGCGGAGCACGATGGTGCCGCGGCCGTTGGCGCCGATGCAGGCTTGCTCGGCGTTGATCAGGAGGTTGAGCAACACCTGTTTGATCTGGTGGCCGTCGGCGAAGACATCCGGCAATCCGGTCGCGAGCGCCTCGACGATCTGGATGTTCGAGACCTTTTGCTCGTAGGCGCGCAGGGCGAGCGTTTCGCGGACGATCTGGTTGAGATCGACCATCGCGCGCGTGGTCTGGCGCTTGCGCGCGAACGTCAGCAGGTTGCGGACGATGCGCGCGGCCCGTTCGGATTCGCCGAGGATGACCTCGAGCCCCTGCTTGGTCTTGTCGTCGACGGTTCGCTCGGAGAGACGCTCCGCCCACGACAGGATCGTCGCGAGCGGGTTGTTGAGCTCGTGCGCGACGCCCGAGATGGTCTGGCCGAGCGCGGCCATCTTCTCGGCCTGCAGCATCTGGTAGCGGCCGTCGCGGTTTTGATCCTCCCGCTTCTTGCGGTCGCTGACATCGCGAATGAGGGCCTCCACGTGAAGCTCCGTCGGCCGGGAGGTTTTGAGGTCTTGAGGTCCTGAGGTCTTGCCGTCTTCCTGATGGAACGACGCGGTCGCCGAGATTTCGATCCAGATCGGCGCGCCGTCGACGCGGCGGACGCGAACCAGGTGGTCGGTGACGCTACCGTCGCGATCGAGGAGCTCGATGAAATCCTGCCGCGCCTGCGGATCGACGAAGCGCGAGCTCTCGAATGGCTGCACGACGGTCTCGGCGGCGTCGGGCGGATAGCCGAAGATCGACTTCAGGTGTGGATTGGCGGCAAGGGTGCTGGTGCTGTTCGCACCGAGGGTGCCCATATAGACACCCTCATGCACCGATTGAAACAAACGCGCGAATGCTGTCGCACGTTCGTCCACTTACTTCTTACCGGGTGGTGCTGGAGTTGGGGTGCGGCCGGCGGCGTTGCCCGGCGCCCATCGGCGTTCGATAGCGGCGCGGATCGCCCCGACATCGGCGCCCGAGTTATAGAGCTGCATCGACTCGCGGGCGACGTCGATGCAGATCGTGCAGCCGAAGCCGTGCTCATCCCACTGGAGCACGTTGCCCCTGGCGTCACGGCGCGCGACAAAGCACGACTCGTTGGCCTTGTGTCCTTGTGCGCCGCAGCCGCAGTAACACGGCACGTAGTTCAGGACTTCGGGATGCTGGGCCGCGAAGTCGTAGGTGGCGCGGACGATGTCCATCGGGCGCACCGGCGCGAAGCCGACGGTCGGCAGCGGCGGCGTCGTGTAGCGCGTGCGCACGGGACCCGATGCCGGCTTGGCGGCCTGAGTTGCGGGCGGTCGAACGGCAGAGGTCTTCTGCGGGGTCGCGCCCTGGTTCCCGGCCACCACCACCGTAGTTATCAGGCCGAGACCGGCCAATCCGAGTAGAAACGTGAACGGCGCAGCCTTCGGATTCATGACCCCAATTTACACCAGCAGGGTAGGATTGGCGGAACCACCGATGAGGATTTTTGGCCGTCAGGACATGCTGCTGATCGCGGCCCTGACCACGGCGCTCGTGATTGTGTTTTCGTCATCGATTTCACGCGGGCTGGACTACGCCCGCGAGATCGAGCGCCAGAGCGGGCTGACGCTGGTGCCCGCCCTCGTCCTCCTGACGGGCGCGTTCTTTTTCCATCAATACCGGCGTAATCACATGCAGCAGGCCCGGGCGGAAGCGGCCATGCTCGCGACCAGGGACGCCGAGCACCGCGCCGAGGAGCTCGAACGGCTGGTCGGGTTCGGCCAGGCGCTGGGACGATCGCTCGACTTCGACAGCATCCGCGTCGCCGTGTCGCAGCACCTGCCGCAGCTCGCGGGCACGGACAAGGTGTGGGTCCTCGTCCAGGACGGTTCCGAATGGCAGGCGCTCGCCGGCGACACCCGCGGCGCCGAAGAAGTGCTGCAATGGGGCGATCTCGCCGAGCAGCTGCTGGCGGGCGGGGCTACAGAAGGCACCGAAGGCACACCTCGCGAGCTCGGGTTCCCGCTGATCGTCGCCGGCAAGGCCAACGGCGTGCTGGGCGTGCGGACGAGCGGCGCGCTTGCCGCTGATCGCCGCCGCATCATCGAAGCCGCCGCGGCGCTGCTCGCGGTGTCGATCAAGAACGCGCAGTTGTTCCGCGAGGTCAAGGACAACAGCGTCAAGGACGGGCTCACCGGCTGCTTCACGCGCGGCCACGCCATCGAGGTGATCGACGCGGAACTGCGTCGCGCGCGGCGCAGCCAGACGCCGGTGTCGATGATCATGTTCGACCTCGATCACTTCAAGGACGTCAACGATCGCTACGGCCACCTCTGTGGCGACGCGGTATTGAGCGCGGTCGGCAAGCGGATGAAGGAAGTGCTCCGCGGTTCGGACCTGAAGTGCCGCTACGGCGGCGAAGAGTTCCTCGTGCTGTTACCTGAAACACCGCTCCATGGCGCGCGCCGGGTCGCGGAAACGCTGCGGCGCGAGATCGCCGAGCGGCCGGTGCCGTGGTCGGGCGAAGGATTGACGGTGACGGCCAGCTTCGGCCTGGCGCAGACGATGCCCGGCGAGGTCAACGTCCAGGCCGTGATCGCGCGCGCGGATCAGGCGCTGTATCGAGCGAAAGACGACGGGCGCAACTGCGTGCGTATTGCCGCCGAGACCGCGACGCTCGTCGCGGACGAGACGCAAAGACACAATCGAGTATCGTAGAGGCGGAACCCGCCTCTACGACCGCTTCCCAACAATCCAAGTCCCCGCAAAAACGAGCGCTGCGGCCACAAGAATCCTAGCCGACAGCGGTTCGCTCAACAGCAGCGTCCCGAGCGCGACCGCGATCATCGGATTGATGTACGCATACAGCGAGACGAGCTGCAGCGGCAGGTGCTGGATCGCGTAGATGTATGCCGAGTAGGCGACGAGCGACCCGGCAATGCTCAGATAAAGCATCGCGGCCAGCGTGCGGGGCGTGAATGACAGCTGCGCCCAGTCGCCGTGCGCGGTCGCCGCGGTCAGCAGCATGATCCCGCTGAACACCATCTGCAGCGCCGCCGATCGAAACGGATTGTCGCCGAGCTCGTGGCGCCTCGCGTACGAGGTGCCGATCACCCAGCCCACGCACGCCAGCTGAATCGCGATCACGCCGATCACGAACGCGCGCCCGCTGGCGCCGCCATTCGTCATCTCGGGCCACACCAGCACGACGATGCCGGAGAAACCCAGCGCGAGGCCGCCAAGCGATCGCTTCGAGAAGCGCTCGCCATTCGGCAGTAATCGTTCGACCAGCGCCGACCAGAACGGCGTCGTCGCGATCAACACTGCGGTGAGGCCGCTCGCGACGAACTGCTGCGCGTAGACCACGAAGCCGTTGCCGACGATGTTCATCAGGAAGCCGAGGAGGGCGAGCGGCCCCCACAAGCGCGGCTTCGGCAGGCCGCGGCCGGTGGCGAGCATGAAGCCCGACAGGATCACGCCGGCCGCCATCCATCGCAGTCCCGCGACCAGCAGCACCGGTACGGTCTCGAGCGCGACGGTGATCGCGACGTAGGTCGTGCCCCAGACGATGCACACGGTCACGAACGCGAGGTACGCGAGGCCTTTGCGATCGCGCGCGAGTGCGATCACGGCTCGCTCCTTGCAATATCCTTGAGGGTGAGCTCCTTGGGAATGGAGATGCGCGGATCCTCTTTGACGGTCTCGAGCACGATCGTCGTCCTGGTGGACGTCACCGACAACGCCGACGCAATCTGCTGCCGGAGGATCTGACCAAGATGCTCGGCATCGCGCGCGCGGACCTTGAGCAGGTAGCAATCGTCGCCG
>JAYWEJ010000092.1:0-5050 GCA_043779345.1 Acidimicrobiia bacterium
CGGGCCAAGATTGTAACGGGAGCTCTCCTGCTGGATGCGATCCGCCTGCGTTCGCGCGCCTTCCTTCGCTTCGACGAACAGTTTGTAGAGCCGTTGATCGCGGTCGCGGACCGGCTTGCGATCGACCTCGAAGACGTCGCGGAACTGCATCCAGAAATGCTCGTCGGAAAGCTTGACGAGGAGCAGATCCGACTTCAGCTCGCGGCCGTCGCGCGTCTGACGACGGGCGCCGGGTCCGATGCTGCGGCCCGGGGCCGTCGACATCGTGTTCTGGCGATAGGTTTCCTCGGCGACCAGGCCGCGCAGCTGCTCCTGGTATTTCGACACGTAGTCCGCGGCGCGCGCGAGCACGGCGTCGAGGGCCGGCTCCTGCGCCGCCACCACGACGATGGCCAGGAGGGCGGCGATTAGCGAGGCGAGGGCCTTGCGCATCGGCCCCACTATAATCAGATCTGCAATGGAACGGATCATCGTCACGGCCAAGTTTCACACCGGTCACCGCCAGCTTGGCTACCCCGGCAAGTGCAAATTCGTTCACGGCCACACCTGGCAGGGCAAGGTGACGATCGCCGCCGACGAGTTTCCGCGCGACGCCATCGACATGTCGCTCGAGTTCGGCGACATCAAGAACGTGATGCGGTTCATGGATCACAAGATGCTCGTCACCGAGCAGGACACCACGTTCCTCAACTCCGAATTCTTCGAGCCCGAGGGCGTCGTGGTGTTGAAGGGCAAGGGGCCGAGCGTGGAGAACGTGGCCTACTACGTCTACGACGGGGTCGTGGACGTGATCCGCAAGCAATATCCCGGCAGGAATGTCCGCTACACGATCGAAGTGACGATCCAGGAAACCGAAAACAACATCTTCCAGGTCGAGAAGACGATCACGGTCTGAGGAAATGACCTTGTTCAATTCGTGAACACGGCCGCCCTCTGACCCTCAGAACTTGACGTTGGCGACCAGCGACACCGAGCGGCCTGGCGCCAGCACGGTGCGGGCGTCCTGGCTGGCGAAGAACTCCTCGTCCAGCAGGTTGCGTCCCTGCACCCGCAATTCGAAAGGCCTGGCGACCCGGAATCCAAACGCCGCATCGACCATCGTGTAGCCGTTGACGGCGCGCTCGGTCGGTCCAAAGTGGTCGTCGTCCGAGAAGTACGACGCACGCACCTGCGAGAACGCCCGTTCGCCAAATTGCCTGCGGAGCACCGCCGTCAGGTTGATCGGCGACACGTCGTCCAGGTAGGCGTGGTCGTCGAGCGCGCGGCCTTCCGCCACCTGCGTCGCGATGTCGAGCGTCAGCGCGCCGGGCAGCGTCGCCTGGGCTTCGACCTCGAAGCCGCGGACGCGCGCGGTGCCGCGATTGCGGAAGAAGAAGAAGTCGGTTGCCGTCGAGTAGCGCTCGATCAGGTTGTTGATCCGGTAGTGGTAATAGAAGGCGGCGAGGCGGAACCCCGGCGCGACGTAGCGGACGCCGAGATCCGCCTGGAGGCTGGTCTCCGGATCGAGATCGGGATTGCCGGTGATGAAACCGCGGCCGGTCGGGCCGCGGTAATAGCGGTCCGAGATCGCAGGGTCGCGGAAGCCGCGCGCAATCTGGCCGGTGAGGCTGACGCCGCCGAAACCCCCGAACGTGGCCGCCGCGTAGCCGGACCCGGCACCGTTGCCGGTGGTGCGATCGCCGAAGTGTCCCCCCGAGTTCCTGGTGGTGACGTAGTCGCCGCGCACGCCGCCGCTGACGACGAGGATCGGCGCGACCGCCGCTTCAATCGAGGCGTAGACACCAGTGTCGGTCCGGCTCGCCGTATCCACCGACACGTTGGGCCGCGTGCTGATCACCCGACCCGCCAGATCGAACGTGATCCGATCGTCGAGCGCCTTGAGCCCGAAGCGGCCGTTGATGTCGACGCCGGCCTCGACGCGCGAATTGCCCACCAGCTTCTCGCCGAATGCGCGCACGCCGAAGTCTGTCGCGGAGACATCGGCACGCTCGATGGTGCGGCCGGTCGTCGCGGTCGCGAACCGATCCTGGTCGGTGAGCTGGGCGTAGCTGCCGGCGAATCCGGTGAAGCCGATCCGGTTCAGTCCGAGCACGCGCCCGGCCTCGTAGCCGAGCGTGAACCGATGAGAATCCTCGGTGGGGTAGAAGAAGCGCACGGTCCGCGAGTTGTTGCGCGGCCGTTCGATGTCGCGCCCGAAGTCGCTCTGCCACCCGGCAGTCAGCATGCCGGCGCCGGCCTTGTGCTCGGCGCGGAACAGGAACCCGTGATCGCTGAATCCGGAATTGAAGACCTCGCCCTGCGGGCTTTCCCAATCGTCCGCTTTTCGCGAGTGGGCCGCGAACAGCACGCCGCCTTCGGCAAGGCCCTTCGAGAGCTCGAATGAGCCGCGCCGCTCCGGGACGCCGACCCCGGCGGTGCCGCTGAACTGGACGGCCAACGGCGAACCCGGCCTGACCCGTCGCGTGCGCACCGAGATGACGCCGCCGAACGCGTCGGAGCCATAGGCCACCGAGCCTGGGCCGCGCGCCACGTCCACGCCTTCAATCAACGACGGATCGAGATAGGTTGCGCTGGGACCGGCGCGCCGCTCCGAGCTGACGCGCGCGCCATCGATCAGGATCAAGGTCCGGCCGCGCGCGAGGCCGCGAATCGCCGGCACTGCGGCCTGACCTTCGGAGACCTGGTTCACGCCGGCGACGTTCTCGAGCGCCTGCATCAGGTTGGACGGCTGTCGCACCGCGACGTCGCGGCCGCTCAGGCTGGTCGTTCCCGAGCCCGGCGTCGATTCGATGCTTGGCGCCGAGCCGGACACCGTCACCGATTCGTTGACTAGCGCCGTCACCGTGATCAGCACCTCGCCCCCGGCCGCCAGCTCGGAGACCAGCACCGGCTTCGAGTAGTTGCCGCTGGCGTCGATGACGAGGATCTCGAACGGCGGCGGCGGATCGGGCCGCCATTCGAAACGGCCGTTCTGATCCGTGATGGCTTCGCCGGTTCGGCCGAGGACCGACACCGTCGCGCTCGTCACCGGCTGTCCGTTCTGATCGACGACACGGCCTTTGAAGGCAAACGCGGGGAGTGGGAACGCCAACCCCGCCAGGACGATCAAGACAAGAGTACGCATCAGGCGACAGACTCTCGATTATATGATCGGCACGGATGTTCAGCCGCCCGGCCGTTTTCGCCCTGTTCTACCTGTCGGGAATCGCCGGCCTGATCTACCAGGTGCTGTGGCTCCGCCGCCTGTCGATGGTCTTCGGCGTCACGGTCTACGCCGCCAGCACCGTGCTCGCCGCATTCATGGCGGGCCTCGCGATTGGCAGCGCGCTCTCCAGCCGCGTCCTGCGGCGCGGCGTCGCGCCGCTCGCGGCGTTCGGAATCGCCGAGATCCTGATCGGCGTCACCGGACTGCTCTCGCCGGTCCTGCTCGACGCCGCCGCCGCGCTCTACGTCGCGCTGCATGGCATGGCGCCTGACTCGTTGAGCCTGCTGACGATCGCGCGGCTGGTGTGCTCGCTCGCGATCCTCGCGCTGCCGACGACGATGATGGGGATCACGCTGCCGCTCCTGACCGCGGCGGTGTCGCGGCAACGGGATTCGGCGGGCACCAGCGTGAGCTGGCTGTATGCGGTCAACACGCTCGGCGCGATGACCGGGACGCTGCTTGCCGGATACATCCTGATTCCCGCGATCGGCATTCGAAGTTCATTCTGGGTGGCGGCAGCGCTGAATGTGATTGTTGGCTTGGTTGCTCTCTGGCTCGCCCGTGGTCCGGCTGAAGCCGGACACCACAGTGAACCTGAGGACGGCGATGGCATGCGCGATTTGGTCAAGGCCGGACTAGCCCCGCCAATCCCTGTGGCGTCCGGCTTGAGCCGGACCATCCCGGCCATCGTCTTCATTTCAGGCTTCGCCTCGCTCGCCCTCGAGATCGTGTGGTTCCGCCTGATGCTGCAGTTCGTGGTCGCCACGACCGAGGCGTTCACGGCGATGTTGACGACGGTGCTCGGCGGCATCGCGATCGGCGGCATGCTGGCGGCGATCATCCTGCGGTCGCGCCGCGATCATTCGACCGCGCTCGGCGTCGTGCAGGCGCTGACCGGCGTCGCCGCGGTCGGCAGCATGTCGTTGCTGTTGTGGACCGTGAAGAACGGCTGGGAAACGATGGAGCTGTGGCGCGCGGTGCTGATCGCGATCCTGCCGCCGGCATTGTGCATGGGCCTCGGCTTTCCGCTCGCGCTCGGCATGGCGGCGAGCTCCGGCGGCGCCATCGATCGCGATGAGCTGGCGAGGCGGATCGGACGCCTCTATTCTCTCAACGTCACCGGCGCCATCCTCGGCTCGCTGGTCGGCGGATTCCTCCTGCTGCCGAGAGCCGGCAGCGTCAACGCGCTGATTGCGCTGGGCGCGCTGTTGGTCGTGTCCGGCGTGGTCGTCTTGACCGCGAGGCGCGGCCTGTGGCGCTGGGGCGCGGCCGTGGTGATCGCCACCGCCTTCTTCCTGATCGCCCGCGACCTGCCGGATCCGTTCCGTGTCGCGATCGATCGGCGGTATGGCAACCAGTTGCTCGAGTTCTGGCGCGACGAAGGCGCGCAGACCGCGGTCAGCGTGCGCGCGTCGCAATTCCAGCACGTCCTGTATCTCGACGGCCTGCACCAGGCGAACGATCAACCGGCGATGGTGACGCTGCACCGCGCGATCGGGCACCTGCCGATGGTGCTGCACGGCGCGCCCAGGGAGGCGCTGGTCGTCGGGATGGGCGGCGGCGCCACCCCCGGTGCGGTCAGCCAGCACGCCGGCACGCGGGTGCAGATCGTCGAGCTGTCGGAGAGCGTCCGCAAGGCGGCGTCACATTTCGCGCACGTCAACTACGACCTGCTCAATCGTCCCAACGTCGACATCCGCATCGACGACGGCCGCAACTTTCTCTCGCTCACCAATCGTCGCTTCGACGTCATCACCGCCGACATCATTCAGCCGGGACATGCCGGCGCCGGCCTCGTCTACTCGAAGGAGTACTTCACGCTGGTCCGCAACGCGATGGCTGAAG
>JAYWEJ010000093.1:0-11948 GCA_043779345.1 Acidimicrobiia bacterium
ATACAGGGCCGGGAAATAAATCTAACAGCACAGCAAACAGCAGACACTACATTGATATTGCTATACCGTCAAAATTCATTGGAACTGGAATTTGCTGCACTGGGTTTTAATAACAGCCGGCAAAACAACTATGCGTACATGCTGGAAGGGGTAGATAAAGATTGGGTGTACAGCAGTCAGCGAAATTATGTGGCATATGGCGGACTACCAGATGGCAATTATATTTTCAAAGTAAAAGCAGCGAACAACGATGGGGTGTGGAATGAAAAAGAACTGCAATTGAAAATTAAAATTCTTTCCCCTTTCTGGAAACGGTGGTGGTTTATTACTTTGTCTGTATTGCTGGCTGCAGGACTGGTTTATTGGTGGAACCGCTACAGGGTATCGCAGGTAAAGAAAGAAGAAAAATTGAAAACGGCATTTACACAGCAGATTGCCGAAACGGAAATGAAAGCACTGCGGGCACAGATGAACCCTCATTTTATTTTTAATTCACTCAATAGTATTCAAAAGTATATATTACAAAACGATCATTTTGCTGCATCGCAATACCTGACCAGGTTTTCAAGATTAATCAGGTTGATATTAGACCACAGTAATCAAAATAATATTTTGCTCAGCAGCGAACTGGATTTACTGAAACTGTACATAGAAATGGAGAGCCTCCGGTTCGACAATAAATTTAATTATGAAATAAAAGTAAATGAGGGTGTAAACGCTGAAACAACTGAAGTTCCCTCCATGCTTATTCAGCCCTATATTGAAAATGCAATATGGCATGGCCTGTTGCACAAAGACGAAAAAGGAAACCTGCTGATTAATTTTTCGAAGAATACAGATAGTGAGTTGGTGGTAACTATACAGGATGATGGCATTGGCAGGGAAAAGGTCGACCGCAGACTCCACGAGCTTTGCCCCATCCCTCAACAAAGCGTTGGCGCCCCGGTTCCGGCCGCCGACGAACGTTCCGGGGACCGCCATGACGTCGCGGCCCTGATCGGCCGCCAATCGCGCCGTGATCAGCGACCCGCTCTTCTCCCTGGCCTCGACGACGACGACCGCTTTCGACAGGCCGCTGATGATGCGATTGCGCCGTGGAAAATGCCAGTCCTCGGGATGGGAGCCCGGAGGAAACTCCGTGACCAGCAATCCGCTCTCCGTAATGTGGCGCGACAGCCCGGTGTTCTCGGCGGGATAGACGAGGTCGATGCCGGTTCCGAGCACGGCGATCGTTTTGCCGCCGCCGTCGAGGGCGCCCTGGTGCGCGGACGAATCCACTCCACGGGCCAGCCCGCTGATCACCACGATCCCGGCGCGGGCCAGGTCGAACGCAATTTCGTAAGCGGCGGTGAGACCTTCCTGCGATGCGGCGCGCGCACCGATGACCGCGACCCCGATGGCGGCAAACGCTGCGCGATCGCCACGGGTCCAGATGCACGTTGGAGGCCCGGAAATCTCCGCCAGGAGCTGCGGGTAGTCCGAGGTGCCGAGATGGATGCAATTCATGCCGAAAACTCCGGCGAAATTGCTCCCTGACCGACGACGACGGTAACACAGAATGTTCACTTGCCCCCTCCAGGGCAGGTAGCTATAGTGAACTTAGGAAAGCCCATGTCACCCCGCCATCTGGTGTTCGCTCTGTTACTGGCCTTGGCGTCGGCGCCCACTGCGTGGGCCGAGCAGCGAGGCGAGGCCAAGCAACAGGTCGAGTTCGGGATCCAGGTCGCGCAACGTGGTCTGTGGAAAGAGGCGATCTACCGCTGGGAACGCGCCGCCCAGCTCGATCCCACTTACGCCGCAGCGTTCAATAACCTCGCGGTGGCCTACGAGCACGAGGGTCAGTTGGCGAAGGCACGAGCCGCATACGACAAAGCGCTCGCGCTCGAACCCAACAATGCGCTCGTCCGGCAGAACTACGACCTGTTCAAGGAAATCAATGACCGCGCGACTCAAAAAGACGGTCGCTAGGCGCACGGCCGGAGGCCGGGCAAAGGTAACGCTGTGCTTGGCGCTGCTGCTGGCGCCGACCACGGCCTGCACAAGCTACGTCGAGATCCCGATCGAAACGCCGATCCAGCCCAAACTCGATACCTCTGCGTTCCAGCGCATTTTCATCGCCGGCTTCATTGCCGGCGCGAACGAAGACGTCGACGCGAACATGGAGACAGTGCGCCTGCTGCGCAGCCAGCTGCGGAACAAAGGCATCATGCGCGTGGTCGATGCCGACACGCTGCCGCTCCTCGAGGTCGCGAAGCAGAACAGCGGCGAGCCGAACACGCCGCCGGTGCCCGATCAGCAAGCCGTGACGCCCGCGCCGGATCAGGACAAGCCGCCGGTCTTCAACGACGAAAAGGATCTTGAGGCCTACAACCACATCTTCGCCAACGTCGCGTACTGGAAACGGATCGGCGAGGAATATCAGCAGCCGCTGATCGTGACCGGCGCCGTGTTGTTCGCGCCGCAGCAGCGCTCGGGCTTCGTGCAGCGCGAGCAGGAAACCTACGATCCGTTCGGCCGCCGGGTCGTCGTGCCCGTGCGCACCTACATGGAGCGCAAGGGATTCGTCCTGCGCCCGACGTTTATCTTCATCGACGGCCGTACCGGCGAGACCCTGCACACCGAGACGTTCCGGGAAGAGATCCTCTACAACGCCAGCCAGCAGACGCCGGCCCTGTCCTCGTATTTCGAACTGATGGACCGGCTGCTCCCGGCCTTCCTTAACACGTTGAGCGCACAGAAGATAAAGGGCACTCGCACCCTGCTGAAATAACGGGATTTCTCCCGATGGCCTGATGGCCTGTCCCCGTGCTATCCTTTGGAGTTCACTAACTCCGGAGATTCCCAGTGTTTGCAATCATTCAGACCTCAGGCCGCCAGTTCCGCGTTGAAGCGGGCGCCGTCATCGCCATCGACGGCCACAACGCTGGCGAAACGGGCGGCGAGGTGTCCTTCGACCAGGTCCTGCTCGTCAGCAACGACCAGGGCGACGTCACGGCGGGGACCCCGTTCGTGTCCGGCGCCAAGGTGCTCGGCGTCATCGGCGACCTCGACAAGGGCAAGAAAGTTCGCATCTTCAAGAAGAAGCGCCGCAAGCAGTACCGTCGGACCAAGGGCCATCGCAGCCTTCTGACGCGCGTGCGCATCACGGATATTCAGGTCTAGCCTCATGGCAACAAAAAAAGGACAGGGATCGTCTCGTAACGGCCGCGACAGCAATTCGCAGCGGCTTGGCGTCAAGCGCTTCGAGGGCAACCTCGTGACCGGCGGCTCGATTCTCGTGCGTCAACGCGGCCGCAAGTACCAGCCCGGGCTCAACGTCGGCCTCGGCAAGGACGACACGTTGTTTGCGAAGGTCACCGGCAAGGTGAAGTTCGAAGATCACGGCCAGCGCGGTCGCTACATTTCGGTTCATCCAGTCGAATAACCGCAGTGCAGTTCGTCGACGAAGTCGACATCCACATCGAAGCAGGTCACGGCGGCAGCGGTTCACTCAGCTTCCGCCGTGAGAAATTCGTCCCGCGCGGCGGTCCCGACGGCGGGAACGGCGGCGTTGGCGGTTCCGTGTACGCGGTCGCCGATCCGCATCGCAACACCCTGGTCCATTTCCAGTTCAATCCTGAATACAAGGCGCAGCGCGGCGGCAACGGCGCCGGCGCACTGCGCAGCGGCCGCGGCGGAAGAGATCTCGAGATTCCGGTTCCGGTCGGCACGCTGGTCTATACGAAGGATCACGAAACCGGCGAGCTCGAGCAGATCGCCGATCTGACCAAGGTCGGCCAGCGCGTGCTGCTGGCGAAGGGCGGACGCGGCGGGCTGGGCAACGCGCACTTCGCCACCTCGACGAACCGCGCGCCACGCAAGGTGCAGCCGGGCGAAGAGGGCGAGGAATTCGATCTTCACCTGACGTTGAAGCTACTCGCGGACGTCGGCCTCGTCGGCTATCCGAATGCCGGTAAGTCCACGTTGATCTCGGTGATTTCCGCGGCGAAGCCGAAGATCGCCAACTACCCGTTCACGACGCTGACGCCGAACCTCGGCGTGGTCGCCCTCAGCGGCGATCGCAGCTTCGTGGTCGCCGATGTGCCCGGGTTGATCGAAGGCGCGCACGAAGGACATGGGCTGGGACACCAGTTCCTGCGTCACATCGAACGGACCAAGGTGCTGATTCACCTGGTCGACATCTCCAGTGAATCGGGACGGGATCCGGTCGAGGATTTCGAGACCATCCGCCGCGAGCTCGAGCTGTATAACCCCGCGATGATCGCGAAGCCGCAGCTCGTCGCCGCCAACAAGATCGACGCGGTCGACGATCCGAAGCGCGTGACCGCGCTCGAAAAGCGCGCGAAGAAACTGAAGCTGAAGTTCTTCGAGATTTCCGCCGTCACCGGACAGGGCACCAAGGAACTGATCGAGGCCGCCTGGCCGATCATCGCGAAGGGCCGCGAGCTCGACGCCCAGGCGATTGAGCTCGATCAGGACGCAGATGACGAGGCCGACTTGGCCTCCGACCTGTCCGCCGGAGCGCGTCGCGCGAAGGTGGAAGCGCGAAGCGCGAAGGAGGATTACAATCCGGCGCTGGTCCCGCCGCTCAGCCGCGGGCCACGGAAGGCGCCAAGCGATCCAGGGCCGCAACAGGCGAAGAAAGCCCAGCAACGTTTAGCGGTTAAAAAGCCGATGCGAGCAAAGGCGCGACAGGCCAAACGACGTCGATGACGCTGGGCGTGCTCGGCGGCACATTCGATCCGATTCACAATGGACACGTCGCGGCGGCAGCTGCCGCGCAGGACGCACTCGGCCTCGGCTCGATCAGCCTCATTCCGTCCCGCATCCCGCCCCACCGGCACGATCCCCTCGGCGCGACCAGCGAACAGCGCTTCGAGATGGCCCGATTGGCCGCCGACGAGCGTCGGGGATGGACCGAATCGCGGATTGAGCTGGACCGCGAAGGACCGTCGTATACCTTCGATACGCTGACCGAGCTCGGCAAATCGGGTACGCAGATTTTCTTCATAACCGGCGCCGATGCATTCGCAGAAATCGCGACATGGTCGCGCTACCCGGCCGTCCTCGACCTCGCGAATTTCGTGGTCGTCTCGCGGCCCGGAATCACGTTAGACTCATTACGTGAGCGTGTACCGTCGGCCTTTCGGAATCACCCTCCGTGCTCTCCGTCGGACTTCCGTGTCCTCGACAGTGAAAAACCTCGCGTGATTCTGGTCGACGCGCCCACTCCCGACATTTCATCGACCGACATCCGGCGCCGTGTGCGCGCCGGTCAGAGCCTCTCCGGTTTCGTGCCTGACTCCATCGCCCGCTACATCGCGGCGCATCGTCTTTACTCTGGACAATAGATTGCATGGCAAAGACCACTAGCCAGCGGAGACCCGCGAAGATCACGAAGGTTAAGGCCGCGCCGACGAAGGCCGCGAAGGCGGGCTCGCGGCGACTGCCGAAGGCGATCTGCGTCGCCATCGCCGCCGCGCAGGACCGCAAGGCCAGCGGCGTCGTGGTGCTCGACCTCAAGAAGGTGGGCGCGTTCACGGACTACTTCGTGATCTGCTCGGCGGGCAATCCGCGGCAGGTGCAGGCGATTGCCGATGCGGTGGAACAGGCTCTCAAGGCTGAGAAGCAGCGCCCGACGCTGGTGGAAGGCTATTCCCGCGCCGAGTGGATCCTGCTCGACTACTTCGACTTCGTCATCCACGTCTTCTCGAAGCACGCCCGCGATTTCTACGGCCTCGATCGTCTCTGGGGCAGCGCCACGCGCCACGAATTTCCGGACCTGGCGTAGTCAGGCGGGTCTGAAGACCCGCCTCTACGTCGACGCCGTCCTCTCGACGCTCTTCGAGCCGCCATGCGCGGCGTGCCGAACGCCCTTACAACATCCGTTGAACGGCGCGGTCTGCGACGACTGCTGGACCGGCCTCCGTCTGGCGCCGCGGCTGCTCGATCAACGGCACGCCGATGACGGCGTCGACTGGGCGTGCGCCGTCGGTCGCTACGAAGGGCGCATGAAGGAAATCATCCATGCGTTGAAGTACGAGCGGCGACGATCGATCGCGCCGCCACTTGGAGAGCTGATGCGGGTCACGGGCGCGAGGCTGCTGCAGGGCGCCGACGTCGTGGTCCCGGTCCCGCTGCATCCGCGGCGCGAATATCAACGCGGCTTCAATCAGGCGGAGGATCTGGCGCGGCGGCTCGGATTGCCGCTCGTGCCCCTCCTGGCACGCATCGTCTTCACGCAATCGCAGATCGAGCTGCCGAAGGAAGAACGGCATCGGAATGTGAAGGACGCATTTGCCCTTTCGGTTCCCGGCTCCCGGCTCCCGGTTCCCGGCATCGTCGTATTGGTGGACGACGTGTCGACGACGGGTTCGACGCTGGACGCGTGCGCCCGGGTCTTGAAACGAAGCGGGGTCAAGCAAGTGCGGGCGCTTACAGCAGCGCGAGTCGTGACCGAACGGCGCTGATCACGTCGGCCGAAACGGCGTCCTTGTCACGCTCGCCTTCAAGACGAATCCAGTCCGCCTGCTGCGCCTGTCGGAGGTAACTCTCGCGAACGCGGCCGAGCAGGGGCATGTCGCGCTCGAACTTGTCGCGATCGGCTTGCTTGCGCGTCAGCGACACGTCCGGCAGCATGTCGAGCAGGATCGTCAGCGACGGATGCGGCAGGAATCGCTGCGTCTCGGTCAGCCACGCGGCATTGACGCCCTGCGCTTCGCCGTAGGCGATGCTCGATGCCAGGTAGCGATCGCACACCACCATCGTTCCCGCCTCGAGCCACGACGTGATGCGCGGCCGGAATTCAAACCGATTGGCGATGTAGAGCAGCTGTAGGGTGTCTGGCTGGTAGTCGCGCTCGCCCTTGAGCGCGCGGCCGATCTCGGCGCCGATCGCGGTGGTGTATTCCGGGAACGTCAGGAACTCGGCAGTGTGTCCGGCCGATCGAAACGCCGCGAGGAGCCGCTCCGCCTGGGTCTGCTTGCCGCTTTGATCGAGGCCTTCAAAGGCGATCAAGTGCCCAGAGGGCTTGCGGGCTTGCGGGCTTGCGGGCTTGTCAGTCATTCAATCTCGAGTGCCAGCAGCTCGTCGAGGGTTTGGCGGCGGCGAATGATGCGCCACTCGGCGCCATCGATCAGCACTTCGGGCGGCAGCGGCCGGCGAAGGTAGGTGTGGCCCATGACCGCACCGTAAGCGCCGACATCGCGCACGACGACGACGTCGCCGACGTCCACCGGCGGAAAGTTTCGATCGCGCGCGTAGGCGTCGGTGCTTTCGCAGATCGGGCCGACGATGTCGACGGGAAGCTCGTCGCCGTCGCGGCGAATCAGCGGCTCGATGCGGTGATACGCGTTGTAGAGCGCGGGCCGCATCAGCTCGGTCATGCCGGCGTCGAGGACGATGAAGCGCTTCGCGCCAGGGAATTGCTTGACGTCGACGACCTTCGACAGCAGCACGCCGGCAGGGCCGACCAGGACGCGACCGGGTTCGATCGCGACCTTCAGCCCGCTGCCGCGCGTCGCCGCCACGAGCGCGCGGACGTAGTCGGCCGGATCGACGACGGCGCCGCCGTCGTACGAGATGCCGAGGCCGCCGCCCATGTCGAGGTGCTGCAGCTCGATGCCTTCGCCGCGCAAATCGCGCGCGAGCGCGACCACCGCTGCCGCGGCCTTGCTCAGCGGATCGAGCGTCGTGATTTGCGATCCGATGTGCACGTGCGCCCCGACGGGCTGCAGTCCGTGCCGCGTCGACATCTCCCGGAACAGCGCCGGCGCCTCGCTAATCGGCACGCCGAACTTGTTCGACTTGAGACCGGTGGAGATGTGCGGGTGGCTCCTGGCGTCGATGTCCGGGTTGACGCGCAGCGCGACGTGTGCCCGCACCCCCTGCGCGATCGCGCGCTGATCGATACGATCGAGCTCGCCCGGCGATTCGACGTTGATCGCCAGCAGTCCGAGCGAGACGGCGCGATCGATCTCAGCCGCGCTCTTCCCCACTCCCGTGAACACGATTTGATCGGGACGGAACCCGCAGCGGAATGCGACGTCGACTTCACCCAGCGAGTTGGCGTCGGCGTGGCTGCCGAGCGAGTGCACGAGGCGAACGATCGCGAGCGCCGAATTGGCCTTGAGCGCGTAGTGGATGGCGTGCGGATAGCCGTCGAACGCGCCGTCGAGCGTGGCGTAGGCGGCCCTGATCGCGCCGGCGTCGTAGACGTAGCAGGGCGTGCCCGCGGTCGCAGCGATATCGCGCAGTATCGTTTGCCTTCGCTCCGCTTCGGCGAGACCGGCTGCTGCGTCTGAAGATGTCGAGGGAGTGGTGGAAGCCACTCCCTCGATTCTATCCCGACGACTCCTGACGGGGGCGCCGGGGGGTACTGCGGCTGCGATGTTTTCCGAGCGTTTTCCCTGGTTTCAGCGGCCGGGCCGGGATGGGTGGGATGGTATGATTTCGGGTCGGGGACCAACCGCTCCCGATTCACTACGACATGTCTGACCCTTCGTCGGTATCCACTGAGATTGATGCGCTGATCCAGCGTTGCCTGGGCGGCGATCAGACCGCGTGGGAAGACATCGTCCGCCAGCATCGCCGCAAAGTGTTCAACATCGCCTATAAGTTCACCGGCCGCCACGACGAAGCCGAAGACCTGACGCAGGACATCTTCCTGAAGATCTTCAAGTCGCTGCACACGTTCGATCGGCGGGCGAATTTCCAGACGTGGCTGGTCAGCGTCAGCCGCAACCTCTGCATCGATCACTACCGCAGCGTGCGCAAGGAACGCGAGACCATCGATCGCGACGTCGACGCCGGCGAGCTGACGCCGGCGGCGCCGGGCCAGAACGCCTACCAGGCGCTCGAGCAGCGCGATCGCGTCGAGCTGCTGCGCAAGGCGATGGCGGAGCTGCCGCCGACGCTGCGCGAGGCGGTCGTCAAGCGGGACATCCAGGAGCTCTCCTACCAGGAGATCGCCGACCAACTGAACCTGCCGGAAGGCACGGTCAAATCACGCATCAACCGCGGCCGCACGGAGCTGGCGCGACAGGTGCAACGGATTCGGGCCACAGACGAAGGGACACGGAATGAATCTCACGACTGATCGCGCGCAAGGCATCGCCATCGTCCGCGTCGGCGAGACCCGCCTGATGTATCCGCTGCTCGCGGACTTTTCAGGCGCCGTGATGTCGCTGCTGACGAGCGGCGACAAGAAGGTGATGATCGATCTCTCGAAAGTCACCTACGTCGATTCGGCGACGATCGGCTGCCTGATGGATCTCTACCGGCAGACGACCGCCGCCGGCGGCGAGCTGCGGCTCGCCGGCGTCAACAAGCGCGTCGAGACGATGCTGACCATGACCGGGGCGCACAACTTCCTCAAGATGTTTCCGGACGAAGCGGCTGCACTCGCGAGCTTCGGGGGCTAATCATGCGGAGCATCAAGACGACATCCGGAACCGAGATCGTGCTCGACGGCGACCTGCTCGCCGTGCTCGAGGCGCTCTATCACGAGGTCACGGCGAAGAAAGAGCTGGAGCGATCGTTCGAGGACATGAGTCGCGAGATCAAACACCTCATCGATCAGCTCTCGGAAGACGAGCGCAAGGCGTATCTCGCCGAGAGCCTCTTTCTGAATCAGGTGAAGTACGAAAATGACAAGCTTGAAGCGTATCTCCGCAAATTAGGCAAGGGCTGAATGTCGGAGAACTACCTTGCGACGCGCTACCGATGTTCGTGGCCGTGGCAAATCGGCGTGATGTTGTGCGACGGCCGCATGGTGTGCGGCTGCGCCGATCCGTACGCCAAGCGCGTGCTTGGCGATGCCCGGACCACGTCGATCGCTGATATCTGGACCGGGCCGGTGTCGTCGCAGCTGCGCGCCGACCTCAACCAGGGCGGCTCGAGCTTCTGTGGTGATTGCCCGCTGAAACTGCCGCTCGGTCCGGACGAACAGCCGCCGCAGCGCGATCTCGCGGTCAGTCCAATTCCCGGCCGCCTCTATATCGAATGCACGGCGGCGTGCAATATCTCCTGCAACCAGGCGGTCTGCGCGCCCGAGACCGGCATCACGCGCACGCGCCAGGCCGGCATGCTCGATTTCGATCTGTTCACGAAGGTGATCGACGAAGCGGGACCGTCGCTCGGCCGCATCGACTTCTTCAACTACGGCGAGGCGTTCCTGCACAAGCGCGCCGTCGAGATGTGTGAATACATCAAGACGAAGTTCCCTCACATCTATCTCTACACCAGCACCAACGGCCTCGCGTTCACGGAAGAGAAAGTCCGCCAGCTGGCGCGCTCCGGCATTGACGAAGTGACATTCTCGATTGACGGCTCCTCGCAGGAGAATTACGTCAAGTACCGCCAGCGCGGCAACTTCGACAAGGCGATCGCCAACATGCGCTTCATGCTCGACGAGCGCGCCAAGGCCGGCAGCGACCTGCCGTTCGTGAACTGGCGCTACATCCTGTTCAAGTGGAACGATTCCGACGACGAGATGGGCCGCGCGCGCGAGATGGCCAGGGAATACGGCGTCGATCGGCTGTGCTGGGAGATCACCGATCATCCCGAGGATTCGTTCTCGCGGCGCTTCGCGCCGGGCGCCCCTGACTACGAGCGCATCCGCCACGAGATCTGGGACAACAGCGGCCTCGGCAACGCGATTCCCGGCGCCACGCCGCGCGCCGAGATCTACGTGCACACCGTGCTGCCGAACCTGCCGTTCCTGACCCGCCCCTCGGCGCCGGTGGCGTTCACCGCCCACGTCAAGAACGTGTCGGGCCGGCCGTTCCGCGCCCAGACCACGCAGGGCCGCCGGGTCGTGCGGCTCGGCGCGCAGCTCATGGACGACAGCGGCGCATTGCTCAACCTCGATCATGCGCGGGCGTGGCTGCCCGGCGACCTTGGCCCAGGCCGCTCGGCCGACGTCAGGATTGAAGTCACCGCACCGGAGAAGCCCGGCCGCTACTCGTTGAAGTTCGACCTGGTGGCCGAAGGCGTCGACTGGTTCGAATCGTGCGGCTCGCCAACTATTACTCGAAGCCTCTGGGTTAGCTAAATGAAGAAACACATCGTCCTGTTATTCGCAGCTTTGGCAATCGCCGCGAGCGCTTCGGCCCAGCAGCGCGCCGCCGACGGCGTCACCATCAACGACGAGGGTAATCCGGTTTACTCGACGTTTTCGCTGTGCGCGATCGATCCGGTCACGGGTCAGTCGGGCGCGACCGTGACGACACGCGTACCGTTCGTCGGACGCGCGGTGCCTCACGTGCGGGCCGGCATCGGCGCGGTCTGCACGCAGGCGTCGACCATGGTCGAGTACGGGCCGCGCGGGCTGGATCTGATGGCGAACGGCGTCGAGCCGGCCGTCGCGATCACGCAGCTGCTCTCGGACGATCAACAGCGTGAGTCGCGTCAGCTCGGCATGATCGACATGAAGGGCCGCTCGGCGGCGCACACCGGTAAGAGCAACAACTTCTGGGCCGGCAGCAGGCAGGGCAGGAACTACACCGTGCAGGCCAACATCATGGTCGGCCCCGAAGTGGTCGACGCGGTGGCGGCGGCCTTCGAAGCCAGCGAAGGCACCGGCATGCCGCTCGCCGAGCGGATGATCCTGGCGATGGAAGCCGGCCAGAACAAGGGCGGCGACAGCCGCTGGGGCAACCTGCAGTCGGCCGCGATCAAGGTGGCCGATCCGAACGATCCGGGCCGCGGCGGCGATCACATCACGCTGGCGATCGAGGTCGGCGAGCACGCCGAACCGGTCGGCGAGATGAAGCGGATCTACTACACGACCGGCCGCCGCCTCGGCTACCGATCGTTTTCGCGCGTCGAAGGCGCGGACGTGGTCGAGCTGAAGCGCATGCTGCACACGCTCGGTTACTGGCGTCCCTCGCTTCAGGCGTTCCCTGACGCTCCTCCCAACGCGAACTCGCCGAAGATGCAGGAGCTGC
>JAYWEJ010000094.1:0-11898 GCA_043779345.1 Acidimicrobiia bacterium
TGTCCGAGACTTCGACGTCGCCACGCACCGGCCCCATCCGCCCGGCTATCCCGTCTACATCGCGCTCGGCAAGATCGCGACCGCGATCACCGGCAGCGCGTCGGACGGCCCGGCGTCGGCCAGCGAAGCCACGGCACTTTCGGTGGTATCGCTGGTCGCGGGATTGTTCGCGATCGTCTTCCTGTATCGCATGTTCGATCGCCTGTCGCAGGCGGCCGCGGAGGCGCCCGCGTCCCTCCTGTCCACCGAAGCGCCCGGCGCGAAGGGGGAGCGTTCGCCAGTCAATGTCGAAGCGCTCGCCGCGACTGCGATCACGGCGTCGTGCCCGCTGTTCTGGTATCTCGGCGTCCGGCCGATGAGCGATCTTCCCGGACTCGCGGCCGCGCTCGCGTCGCAAGCGTGCCTGATGTCGGCGTGGTGGAAACAGCGGCCCGCCGCCGACGGCGATCGACGCCTGGCACCCGCCGTGACCGCGGCTTCAGGCCGCATGATCGTGATCGGCGCCTTTCTCGCCGCGCTCAGCATTGGGTTGCGATCGCAGACCGTATGGTTCACGGCGCCGCTGCTGGTGCTCGTGCTCTTCGATCGCGTTGGCCGCGGCGTGGCCGGCGCGATGATCGGCGCCACGGTGACGTTCATCACGGGTGGCCTGGCGTGGGGCATTCCCTTGCTGATTGCGAGCGGCGGGCTCAATGCGTATCTCGCCGCGCTCGGTACGCAGGCCGGCGAGGATTTCGCGTCCGGCGAGATGCTGTATACGAATCCGAATCCGCGAGCGTTGGCCTTCGCGTTGTTGCGGACCTTCGTGCATCCGTGGGATTCGACGGCGCTCGCGGCGATCGTGCTCGTCCTCGCGGCCGCCGGAGTGATCCAGCTGCTGTGGCGCGATCGACGCTCGCTGGCGGCGGTCATAGCGCTCGGCGGTCCGTATCTCGTCTTTCACCTGCTGTTCCAGGACACGTCGTTCATCCGTTACGCGCTGCCGCTGGTTCCGGTGGTGGCGTTCCTCGCGGTGAGAGGCGTGACGCTCGTGTCAATCAGGGCGGTGCCGATCGCCGCGGCGCTGATCTCGATCGCCGGTGTCGCGATCGCGAGCCCCGTTCTCGTCGCCTACAGTGGTGAACCGAGTCCGCCGGTGCGCGCGGTCACCGCCATGCAGGCGGAAGCGATCGTCGCGAAGCCGGGCGCGCTGGCGATGCACCAGACGTTCGTGCGTCCGCTCGAGGCCGAGGACGTCGGCGTGACGCCGCAGCTGCCGTCGCCGCCCCGGCTCGAGTGGCTCGAGCTCGGCAAGTATTGGAAATCGGGGCGGACCGAACCGATCTGGTTTCTCGCCGATCCGATGCGCAGCGATCTGGCGTTGATCGATCCCGCGAGCCGGCAGGATGTGACCGAGTTCAGGTGGCCGCTCGTCGCGCGTCCGGCCTTCGGCGGCATGCGGCCGTCCTCGGTACGGTGGTATCGCGTGCCGCTGCCCGGGTGGTTCGTCGAAGAGGGTTGGGCGCTGACGGCTGAAACGTCGGGCATGGCGGGACTGATGGGGCGCGGCCCGCACCTCGCGCCGATCACGGCCATGGTTCGCCGCCGTCCGGGCGCCGCCCGCGTCGTGATCGGCGGCCGCAATCTCGCGGGCCAGAACGATCCTGCCGCGCGCTTCAGCGTCTCAATCGATGGGGTCGTGCTTCAGGAGTGGGACGCCTTGCCCGGGTTCTTCCTGAAGATCTTCGACATCCCGGCCGGCCGGCTCACCGGCGCAGGCACGTGGGCGACTTTATCCGTGCAATCGACCCCATCAGCCAGCCCGACGGCGATTGAGCAATTCGACCTGCAGGACGAACAGGTCACGATGTGGGGCTACGACCAGGGCTGGCAGGAAGCGGAATACAGCATGGCGCTGGGCGTCTGGCGCTGGGCCAGCGACCGTGCAACGCTGCGCATTGCCGGTCCGCCCCGGGCAGTCCGCGTCACCCTCACCATCGAATCGCCGTTGCGCTACTTTGACGCGCCGCCGGCGGTCCGAGCCAGGGCGGGTGAGCGGGAACTGGCCGTTTCCAGCATCTCGGCGACCGGCGATTGGGCCTTTGACGTCCCCGCCGACGCCCTGGCGGCGTCGGGTGGAGCTATCACGATAGAGACCGATAAGACATTTGTCCCTGCGGAGCGAGGTAGTGCGCCCGATCGGAGGCGTTTAGGACTGCGCGTGTTTGCAATTCGTGTCTCTAATGGATTGACACCGGTTGAAAACACTCGCTAATCTGCCTCAACTAAATTCTCCCAGCGGACCGAGGAGCGACTGACAATGAGCGTGTATCAACGGACGGCTGCGATAGCCGCGTTTTCACTGATCTTGGGTCTTGGTGTGGCGGCGTGCGGAAAGAAAGAGGTCGCCGTGACCCCTCCTCCGCCGGAGATGCCGACTGCTCCGACAGCACCCCCGCCGCCACCCGCGCCGCCGACGGCGCCCACGGCAGCACCAACGCCGCGTACCCTTTCGGAGGACGACCTCTTCAGCCAGAAGTCACTGGCGCAGTTGAACAGCGAGCAGCCGCTCGGCGACGTGTATTTCGATCTCGACAACGCGACGATCAGGGATGCGGGCAGGGCGGCGCTGTCGACCAACGCCACCTGGCTGAAGCGGTGGGCCGGCACGCGCATCAACATCGAGGGCCACTGCGACGAGCGCGGCACCGCGGAATACAACCTCGCTCTCGGCGAGCGCCGCGCCAACGCCGTGAAGGCGCATCTGGTCGAGCTCGGCGTGCCCGGCGATCGCATTGTGATCGTCAGCAAGGGCAAGGAAGCGCCGTTCTGCACCGAGTCAAACGAAGCCTGCTGGCGCCAGAACCGCCGCGGTCACTTCATCATCACGGCAAAGTAGCCGAGATTTTTTCCGCAGCTTCCCTGGGATTGGCCGCCGCCGTGATGGGGCGGCCGATCACCAGGTATGACGCGCCGGCCGTCACCGCTTCCGCCGGCGTCAACGTCCTCGCCTGGTCGTCCTTGCCCTGCTGATCGGCGGGCCTGATCCCCGGCGTCACAATCTGAAAATCCGGTCCGCACGCCGCTCGAATCGCCGTCACCTCCTGCGGCGATGCGACGACGCCGTCGAGGCCCGAGGACTGCGCCAGCTTCGCGAGGTGGACGACCTGATCGAGCATCGGCCTCGACACGCCGACTTCGCTCAACGCGCGATCGTCCATGCTCGTGAGCACCGTCACCGCGATCACGAGCGGCCGCGGCCGGTCGAGCGACGCCGCGGTCTTGCGGGCGGCTTCCGCGGCGGCCTTCATCATGGCGCTGCCGCCGCAGGCGTGGACGTTGACCATCCAGGCGCCCGTCGCCACCGCCGACTGCACCGCGCCGGCCACGGTGTTGGGAATGTCGTGAAACTTCAGATCGAGGAAGACGCGGTCGCCCTTGTTCGCCAGCTCGCGGACCATCGCCGGCCCGGCGGCGGTGAAGAGCTGCTTGCCGATCTTGAATCCGCCGACGGCTCCACGTAACGCATCCGCAAGCTCGACGGCCTTGGCCGCGGTCTCGACATCGAGGGCGACGAGAATCGGGTTCATGCGTGAACGGGTTCAGGGGAGCGTATCAAGTTTATCGACGGTATCAGCATCGTCTCTCGACCAACGAACGTGGGCCGTTCCTACGGAACGGCCCTTTGGGCCTTGCGAGCTTGCTCGCCATGAGACGGAGTGGGGTCGAAACTGCCAATCAGATCGCTGATCTTCGCGACGTTGTGGCGCGTCATGTAGTCCTGCAAGCCGTCGAGCACCTTCGTCCACACGAACGGATCGACAAAATTCTGCGTGCCGATCTGCACCGCGGTCGCGCCGGCGAGCATGAACTCGATCGCGTCACGCGCGTCGGTGATGCCGCCCATGCCGATGATCGGGATCTTCACGAGCTGGTAGCACTCCCACACCATGCGAACCGCGATCGGCCGAATCGCCGGCCCGCTCAATCCGCCCACCACGTTGGAGATCTTCGGCCGCCTGGTCTCGACGTCGATCGCCATCGCGAGGAAGGTGTTGACGAGCGACACCGCGTCCGCGCCGGCATCCTCGGCGGCGCGCGCGAACGAGGCGACGTCGGTCACATTCGGCGTCAGCTTTGGAATCACCGGCAGGTGCGTGGCTTTCTTCACGGCGCTGACCACGTCGAAGGTGCCGGCCAGGCTGCACCCGAACTGGATGCCGCCTTCCTTGATGTTCGGGCACGAGATGTTCAGCTCGATCGCGGCGACGCCGTCGGCCTGCGACAGCACCTTGCAGACCTCGACGTATTCATCGAGCGTCGTGCCGCAGACGTTGACGAAGGTGCGCGCGCCCGCTTTGTTGAGCAGCGGCAGCTTTTCCTTGACGAACCGGTGCACGCCGATGCCCTGCAGGCCGATCGCGTTGATCATGCCGGCGGGCGTTTCGACGATGCGTGGTGGCGGATGGCCCTGGCGCTCTTTCATGAAGAGGCCCTTCGACACCACGCCGCCCAGCAGCGACAGATCGACGACCTGCTCGTATTCGAGGCCGTAGCCAAAGCACCCGCTGGCCGCGATCAGCGGATTCGGGAGCGTCAGCGATCCGAGCGAGACGGAAAGATCGGGAGCCATCAATCCCACACCAGTTCGGCGCCGTCGAACACCGGGCCGCTAATACACGACCGAACCAGGTTCGAATGTTCGTCGCCGTGCTTGACCGGCACGACACAGCTGTAGCATCCGCCGAGGCCGCAACCCATGACGCGCTCGACCGAGACCTGGCACGGCTGGTGGTAGCGAGCCGCAAGCCGGGCGACGGCTTCGAGCATCGGCTCGGGGCCACAGGCGTAAACCATTACCCCAGCGTCTCCTGATGATGTCGGCCGCGCATTCTCGAGCGCCGCCTCGAGCGGGCCGGTGACGCGGCCCTTCACACAGTGTCTCTTTAATGAGTGTCGATCTAATGAGTGGCCGCCATCTTCCGTCGTCAGCACGAGCGTGATGCCCAGCTGTTCGAAGAAGTCGAGATAGAACAATTCCTCGGCGGTGCGCGCTCCGTAAAACAACGTGGTCGGGGTCTTCGACGCTGCGAGCGATTCCGCCAGCGTCGCAAACGGCGCGAGTCCGACGCCGCCGGCGACCATCCACGCTTCAACCGGCGCGAGCACCGGCTTGAAAGGCACGCCGAGGGGACCGAGGCATGACACGACATCGCCCGGCTCGAGCTCGTAGAGCTTCCTGGTGCTTCGCCCGGCGCGCTTGTTGAAGAGGCTGACGCCCGTCACCTCGCCCGCGGCATTTCGGAGGATTTCGAACACCGAGAACGGCCGGCGGAGCAGCGGCTCGGTGACACCGGCCGGCTTGACCATCACGAACTGCCCGGGCTGCGTGCGCTTACCGACGTCCGGCGCTGCCAGGCTCAACACCGAATAGTCACGCGACAGACGCGCGTTCGCGATCACGGTCGCGTCGATATCAACGGGCGGCATTCACCGAATATGGTACATCCTTCCTTAGACGATGCGCTACCTGCGGATGCTTTCGAATTCGGTGATTGCCGCTGGCGTGGCGTCCGGTTATCTGACGGCGCTCGTGCTCCAGCTCAATCCGTCGATTTCGATCGACCCCGCCACGCTGCTGCCGCTGGCCATCGTCTTCGGCATCGCCTACGGCGCGAACCTGACGGTCGCGTTCTATGCGTTGATCGTGATGCGGCAGATTCTCGCCGTCGAAGTGCTGTCGCCGGGCTGGCTGAGCGTCCGGTTGCTGTCGTGGCTCTGCACCATCGCGGCCGGCGCCGGAGCGGCGCTGATGTGGCTCAACCTGCGGGGGTTCGGCGACGTGCTCGATCCGATCACGCGCGAGCGGATGTTCGCCGGCGCCTCGCTGGTCACGGCCGCGGCCGTCATCTTCCTCGGTCTCGGGCTCGCGCATCTTGGCCGCCGCGGCGGACGCGTCAGCGCGGCGATCCTGTCGACGACGATCCTGTTGTCGGTCGCGGCGCCGATCGTGGCGCGCGGTCCGGCGCGCCAGCAGCTGGTGCCGTCGCGTCCGATGACCCCCAGCATCGAAGGCGAGTCGTCGTCGGCCGATTCGCACGTCCGGATGTTGATGTTCGACGGCGCGTCACTCGAAGTGATCCTCGCGTCGGTGGCGGCCGGCCGCCTCCCCAACTTCGCCCGCATCCTCGACAAGGGCTCGGTGCTGCACCTCGCGACGCTGCGCCCGACCCAGGCCGAGCCAGTGTGGAGCGCCATTGCCACCGGCCGGTACCCGATGGCCAACGGCGTGCGATCGGCGGTCGTGTATCGCGTGCTTGGCGGCACGCCGATCCAGCTGCTGCCCGACTACTGCTTTACGCAGGCGCTCGTGACGTTCGGATTCCTCAGCGAGCAGCAGCAGACCGCCAACGATCTGCTGGCGCGGCCGATCTGGAGCATCCTGGGCGATCGCGGTGCCAGCGTCGGCGTGATCGGATGGCCGTTGACCCAACCTGCGCCCGCCGTGAACGGTTTCATCGTCAGCGATTCGTTTCATCGATTCTCGGATGCCGAGCTCAGTCTCGGTGCGACGTCGGCGCTGTGGCCGGCCGATGTCATGGATGATGCGCTGACCGCGCTGCAAACGCCGGCGGATCCCGATCCGGTGTCGCTGGTCAGCGCGATGGGCGCGCCCCAGCCGGTCAACGATTACGACGTGCGCCGCGATCAGGCCCCGATCGTCGCGGATCGCGTGCACCTGCAGCTCCTGAATGCGCTCGAGAGTCCCGCGCCGCGGCTGCTGGCCGTGCGCTTTCCAGGCATTGATGCGGTCGGGCATCGATTCCTGCGCTACGCCGATCCCGCCGCCTTCGGCGACGTGTCCGAAGCCGAGCGCACCCGGTTCGGCGGCGTGCTGAATCAGTACTACGGATTCCTCGACACGCTGGTCGGCCGCGAGATTGAGCGCCTCGGCCCCAACGATGTGCTGCTGGTGGTGTCGGCCTTCGGTATGGAGCCGCTGTCGCCCGGCAAGCGCGTGCTCGAGATCATTGCCGGCAATCCGCTGATCAGCGGCACGCACGAACGCGCGCCCGACGGTTTTGTCCTCGCGTTCGGCGCGAGCGTCGCGCCGGGCCGCCCGCCGCGCGCCTCAGTGGTCGACCTGGCGCCGACGATTCTGTACTTCCTCGGATTGCCGGTCGGCCGCGACATGGACGGGTTTGCGCGAATTGATCTGTTCACCCCCGCCTTCACCAGTGATAAACCAGTCACCTACATACCCTCTTACGGACGCTAGCCGCGCCGCAGCTGACTCCACATCTCGATTGCGCGCGCGCGCAGATTCAGGCGATTATGCGGGCTGCCGGCCATTCATGATCGTCAACTGTGTTGCCTACGACCGCGGGCAGAAGCTGTCCGACATTCCGCTCACCGAGGTGCGATCGCATCTGGCCAAGTCGGGATGCTTCGTCTGGGTCGCGCTGAAGGATCCCGAGCCCGCCGAGCTCGCGGCGCTGCAGGAAGAGTTTTCCCTCCACGAGCTGGCCATTGAAGATGCGCAGCACGGCCATCAGCGGCCGAAGATCGAAGAGTACGGATCGTCGCTCTTCATCGTGCTGCACCTGATCGAGCCGGTCGGCGACGAGCTGCAGACCGGCGAGGTCGCGATTTTCGTCGGCCCGCAGTACATCGTGTCCGTGCGCCGCGGCGCGCAGGTGGGTTTCACGGAGGTGCGGCGCCGGTGCGAGCAGGAACCCGAGCTGCTGCAGCACGGTCCGGCCTACGTCCTCTACGCGCTCATGGATAACGTCGTCGATCGCTATTTCCCGGTGCTCGATCGCCTGTCGGAAGACATCGAGCAGATTGAAGACCGCATCTTCGCCGGCCAGACAACGCGGGCGCAGATCGAGGCGCTCTACTTGCTGAAGCGCAAGCTAATGACTCTGCATCACGCCACGCAGCCGCTGTTGGAAGTAGCCGGCAAGCTCCATGGTGGACGGGTGCCGCCGATCTGTGCCGGCCTGCATGATTATTTCCGCGACGTCTACGACCACCTGGTCCGCCTCGGCCAGACAATCGACAACCTGCGCGACATGGTGGCCACCGCGATTTCCGTCAACCTCTCGCTGATCACGATCCAGGAGAACGAAGTCACCAAGCGCCTGGCCGCTTACGCCGCGTTGGTGGCCGTGCCAACGATGATCGCCGGCGTCTACGGGATGAACTTCGACCACATGCCAGAGCTGCAATGGACCTACGGATACCCGGCGGCGGTCGCGACGATGGTCCTCATCGATATCTATCTCGTGTATCGATTCAAGAAGGCCAAGTGGATGTAAATAACCTGTCGCCCGGGCCGCGGGCGACAACTGCCGACGCGTTGTGTTTTGCGAGCGCGCGCGATCTGGCAAAGCAGATCCGATCGCGCCAGGTGTCGTGCCGCGAAGTGATGGCGGCGTTTCTCGCGCAGATCTCACGCCTCAACCCCCACCTGAACGCCATCGTCGCCAAGCTCGATGACGACGCGTGCCTTGCGTTGGCCGACAAGGCCGATCGCGCGCTTGGCAACGGCGGACCGATCGGGCCGCTGCACGGCCTGCCGACGGCGTTCAAGGATGTCGAACCCGCCGTGGGCTTTCCGCAGAGCAAGGGCTCGCCGATTTTCAAGTCGTTCATGCCCGACGCGGATTCGGTGCTCGTCGAGCGCATTCGCCGCGCCGGCGCCGTTCCGATCGGCAAGACCAACGTGCCCGAGTTCGCGATGGGCTCGCAGACCTACAACAAGGTCTACGGAACGACGCGCAATCCGTACGATCCGACGAAGACCGCCGGCGGATCGAGTGGCGGCGCTGCGGTGTCGCTCGCGTCCGGCATGCTGCCGATTGCCGACGGCGGCGATCTCGGCGGCTCGCTCCGAAACCCGGCCAACTTCAACAACATCGTCGCGCTCCGGCCCAGTGTCGGCCTGGTGCCGGTGTCGCCGACGCCGATTCCTTTCGTCGGCGTGGCCACCAAGGGCGCGATGGCGCGTTCGGTCGCGGACGTCGCGTTTGGGCTGAGCGCAATCGCCGGTGCCGATGCCAGGGACCCGCAGTCGTGGGAATCCGATCCGGGGTCGTTCGCGGGTCCGCTGGATAGGGAGTGGCGGGGCACGCGCATCGCCTGGGCACTCGATCTCGGCGGGCTTCCGCTCGATCGGCGCGTCCGCAAAGTTCTCGAAGCGCAGCGCAAGACCTTCGAGGATCTTGGCTGCATCGTCGAAGACGCCTGTCCCGACTTCGAAAACGTCGACGAGATCTTCCTGACGCTTCGCACGTGGGGGAGCTGGAACACCTACCGGGAGCTGCTTGCGGAACATCGATCGGAGTTCAAGCCCGAGGCGGTGTGGGACATCGAGTCAGGCGCGCACGTGAGCGGCGAAGCTCTCGGCCGCGCGTTGATCCAGCAAGGGCAGCTAATCGAGCGCGTGCGGGCGTTCCAGCAGAAGTACGAATTCCTGGTCTGCGCGGTCAACCAGGTGTTGCCGTTCGCCGCCGACGAACCGTGGCCGAAATCGATCGAAGGCGTGGCGATGGAAAATTACGTGGCGTGGATGAAGACGGCGTACTGGATCTCGACGACTTGCTGCCCGGCGATCTCGGTGCCGGCCGGATTCTCCGACGAGCGCCTGCCGGTCGGCATCCAGATCGTCGGCCGCTACCGGAACGACCTGAGCGTGCTGAAGCTTGCGCATGCCTTCGAGCAGGCGACCGGGTTTGGGAGGATTCGACCGGACGGCGCATGACCACGAGCGAGCTGAACGCGATCATCGCGCGCCGACCGCCGGAGATGGTGAAATTAACAAAGGCCGTCCTCGCCAAGCTGCGGCCGCGGTTCCCCGGCGCGGTTGAGCTCATCTACGACAAGAAGAACTCGCTCGTGATCGGTTTTTGTCCGGACGAGCGCGCATCGAACGTGATCAATTCGTTGGCGGTCTACACGAAGTGGATCAACCTCTACTTTTTCGATGGCGACGACCTGCCCGATCCCGAAGGCCTCCTGCAAGGCACCGGCGCCATGGTGAGGCACATCCGCCTGGAGAGCGCCGCCGATCTCGACCGTCCGGCGGTCAAGGCGCTGATGAGGGCAGCGCTGAAGTGCGCCGATCCACCACTTAACAAGAAGGCGAAGCGCAAGATCGTGCTCAGGCAGAGCAGGCGGCCCCGAACCTGATATACTTCGCGGAGTCTCTTTAAACGCGGACGCGAGAGTCCGTGCTCTTTAATGCGGACCGGAGAGTCCGCGAAGAGGGATGGTAGAAATGCCAGTAGTCATGGATGCGGAGCGCATTTCACGCGCGCTCACGCGAATCGCGCACGAAATCCTCGAACATAATCGCGGTCTTGCCGATCTCGCCCTCGTCGGCGTGCGCAGCCGTGGGGTGCCGATCGCGCACCGCATCGCCGCGGATCTGCGCAAGATTTCCGGCGAAGAGATCGCCGTCGGCGCGCTCGACATCACGCTCTATCGCGACGACCTGATGGGCGCGTCGGTGGGCGTCGCGCCGCTGGTACGCAAGACCGAAATCCCATTCTCGATCGACGGCCGCACCATCGTGCTCGTCGACGACGTGCTGTATACCGGCCGCACCACGCGCGCGGCGCTCGATGCGCTGACCGATTTCGGCCGGCCCAAGTCCATTCAACTCGTCGCGCTCGTCGATCGCGGCCACCGCGAGCTGCCGATCAAGGCGGACTACGTCGGCAAGAACGTGCCGACCTCGCGGCAGGAGAGCGTGCAGGTCAAGCTGCGCGAGCTCGACGGCGTCGACGAAGTCGTGCTCCAGGGAAAGGAGTGAGCCATGGAGGTTGTGCAAGCCGCTCCGCCGCTCACCGCGTTACGCCATAAGCACCTGCTCGGCATCGCCGACCTGAGCGCCGAAGAAATCGTGCTCATCCTCGACACCGCCGAGGCGATGAAGGAAGTCGGCCGCCGCACCATCAAGAAGGTGCCGACGCTGCGCGGCCGCACCGTCATCAACCTGTTCTTCGAGCCGAGCACGCGCACGCGCACCTCGTTCGAGATCGCCGAAAAGCGCTTGAGCGCGGACACGCTCAACGTCGCCATCGCGTCATCGAGCGTCGTCAAGGGCGAAACGCTGGTTGATACGGCGATGAATCTCGAGGCGATGTCGCCGAGCATGATCGTGCTCCGCCATGCATCCTCGGGTGCCTGTCACCTGCTCGCCCGCATCTGCAAGGCGGCGATCGTCAATGCGGGGGACGGGATGCACGAGCATCCCACCCAGGCGCTGCTCGATGCGTTCACGATTCGCGAGCGGAAAGGCCGTCTCAAAGGCTTGAAGGTGGCGATCGTCGGCGACCTGCTGCACAGCCGCGTGCTGCGATCGAACGTGCTGCTGTTGACCAAGCTCGGCGCCGAAGTGTGGGTCTGCGCCCCCGCGACGCTGATCCCCGTCGGCATGCAGCAGATGGGGGTGCGCGTCACCACGAAAGTGGAAGAGGCCGTGGCAGGCGCCGACGTCATCATGATGCTGCGCATGCAGCTCGAGCGGATGCAGGGCGGCTACTTCCCCTCGCTGCGCGAGTACTTCACGACCTTCGGCATGACCGAAGCGCGCGTCAAGCTGGCACAGCCGGACGCGATCATCATGCATCCCGGCCCGATCAATCGCGGCGTCGAGATCGCATCCGAAGTCGCCGACGGCGCCGCGTCGGTCATCCTTGATCAGGTTGCAAACGGCGTCGCCGTTCGCATGGCAGTTCTCTATCTTCTTGCCGGTGGGACAGACGATGAAACGGTTACTTAGGGGCGGGCGGGTGGTCGACCCGGCCAATGGCAGGGACGGCGTCTTCGACGTCCTGATTGACGGCGATCGCATTGCGGACGTCGGCAAGAACCTGAAGGCGGACGGCGCCACGATCGTCGACCTGCCGG
>JAYWEJ010000095.1:0-11892 GCA_043779345.1 Acidimicrobiia bacterium
GTGTGGCGCGGCATCGGGACATTTCCCTCGGCGAAGAATCCGCGCGCGCTCTGGCTTGGCGTCACCAGCGGCGCGGCGGCGCTCGCGCAAGTCGAGGCGGAAGTGTCGCGGCGGCTGTCCGGCGTGCACGCGGTCGAGCTCGACGATCGCGCGTTGCTGCCGCACCTGACGCTGGGCCGCGTCAAGATGGCGGGCGCCGGCATCGACTGGCCGAAGATTCTCAAGTCGGTCGAAGTGAAGCACGTCAGCTCGGCGGTCGATCGCGTGACGCTCTATCGCAGCCAATTGTCGCAGCAGGGGCCGCACTATACTGGATTGGTCAGCGCTCCCTTGATCAGAGCCGCGAAATGATTCCTGCCATCCTGATCGGTTACGCCGTGGGCTCGCTGCCCATCGGTTATCTCGTCGCACAGCGGCGTGCGGGCGGGATCGATTTGCGCCGCGTCGGCAGCGGCAACGTCGGCACCACCAACGTCTATCGCACCGCCGGCCTCGCGGCGGCGATTGCCGTGATGATCGTCGACATCGGCAAAGGCGCGGCCGCGGTGCTGCTCGCCGGCGGCGGATCGAATGCGGTCGCCGCGGGAGTCGCGGCCGTGGTCGGCCACATTTATCCAGTCTGGCTCCGTTTCAGCGGCGGCAAGGGTGTCGCGACCGCGACCGGCGTCTTCGCCGTGCTGGCGCCGATTCCGACGCTGGTGGCGGCTGCGGCATTCGCGGCGATCGTGGCGCGCACGCGCTTGGTCTCGCTGGGGTCGATCGTGGCGGCGATCGTGCTGCCGATCATCGCGTGGGCGACCGCCGCTCCAGCCGTCGCTATTGGCGCCACACTGGCAGCCGTGTTGATCGTGTTCCGGCACCGCGGCAACATCGCGCGGCTGCGGTCTCGTACCGAAAGCGCGCTGCCACTTTCGCGCGATGCGCTACGGCGGACCAGCGGGACATGACGCATCGCATTGGCGTGATCGGATCGGGCAGCTGGGGCACCGCGTTGGCCGTGCACCTCGCGCACACCGGGCACGACGTGCGTCTCTGGGCTCGAGATGCCGCGCTGGCGTCAGACATGGCTTCGGCTCGAGAGAACCGCGGCTATCTGCCCGGGATCGCGCTGCCAGCCGCCTTGTCGCCAACCAACGACATGCGCACCGCACTCGATGCCGTGCAGTTCGTGGTGATCGCGGTGCCGTCACACGGTGTTCGCGAAGTCGCCCGGGTCGCGAACGCGCACCTGCCCCGTGCCTGCGCCATCGTCAGCGCGACGAAGGGCCTTGAAGAAGGTTCGATGCTGCGGATGTCGCAGGTGCTCCGGCAGGAGCTGCCGGATGGGGGCGAGATCGTGGTGCTGTCGGGCCCGAGCTTTGCGAGCGAGCTCGCACGCAAGCTGCCGACCGCGCTCGTGGCCGCGGGCGATTCACCAGCGGTGGTCGAGTCGGTGATGGCGCAGTTCGGTTCGCCGGCGCTGCGCCTCTATGGCAGCAGCGACGTCGTCGGCGTCGAGCTCGGCGGCTCGCTCAAGAACATCATCGCGATCGCCGCCGGCCTTGTCGAAGGGCTCGGCCTCGGTCATAACGCGCTGGCGGCGCTGATCACACGCGGTCTCGCCGAGCTCTCGAGGCTGGCGGTGGCGCTGGGCGCGCAACGCGACACCCTCGCGGGCCTCGCCGGCCTCGGCGATCTGGTGCTGACGTGCACGGGCGATCTCAGCCGCAACCGCAAGGTCGGCCTGGCACTCGCTCGCGGCGTAAAGATCGAGGACATCCTGGCATCAACGAAGATGGTGCCTGAAGGTGTGCGGACGACTGAAGCCGCGTTGGCGCTCGGCGCGAAGCACGGCGTCGAACTGCCGATCGCCCAGGAAATGTCGGATGTGCTTTGCAACCGCACGGATCCGACGACGGCCATTCGCAACTTGATGGGGCGTAAGCAAAAACTTGAACATGCCTGACGGCCCGATGGCCTGATGGCCCGGTGGCCTGATTAATGGGTTTCTTCGATAAGTTGAAGCAAGGGCTGCAGAAGACCTCGCAGCAGCTCAAGGAGCGTCTCGATCGTCTCGACGAGATGGTCGGGCTCGCCGGTGCTCCGGACGCGCGAACGCGCGAGATCGACGTCGAGACGGCCGATAGCCTGGAGGAAATCCTGTTGATGGCCGACGTCGGCGTCGCCGCCACGGGCGAGATCGTCGAGGGCGTCCGCAAGCGGCAGCGGCGCGGCGAGGGGCTGCGCGATCTCGTGAAGCAGGAAATGCTGCGGCTGCTCGAATCGCCGCCCGCCGCCGCGCCCGGCTCGGGCGCCACGCCGGGACAGCCACACGTCATTCTCGTGGTGGGCGTCAACGGCGTCGGCAAGACGACCACCATTGGCAAGCTCGCGAACCAGCTGCGGCTGGAAGGCCGCACGCCGCTGATCTGCGCCGCGGATACCTTCCGCGCCGCGGCGGTCGATCAATTGCAGATCTGGGCCGATCGCGCGGGCGTCGATATGGTACGCGCGAAAGAAGGCTCGGATCCGGCTGCGGTGGTGTTCGACGCCATGACCGCCGCCAAGGCGCGGCAACGCGACGTGGTGCTGGTCGACACCGCGGGACGGCTGCTCACGCGCACCAACCTGATGAACGAGCTCGACAAGATCCGCCGGGTCGCCAGCCGTGAAGTCAGTGGCGCTCCGCACGAAGTGCTGTTGATCCTCGACGCCACGGTGGGGCAGAACGGCATTGCCCAGGCGCGCGAGTTCACCAACGTCGCGGGCGTCACCGGGATCGTGTTGACGAAACTCGACGGCACCGCCAAGGGCGGCGTCGCGGTCGCGATCGCGCACGATCTCAAGCTGCCGATCCGCTACATCGGCGTCGGTGAGGCCGTCGACGACCTGCTGCCGTTCTCGCCGCGTGATTACGTCGACGCCATCTTCACTGAGAAATGGTGAAAATGGCGACCGACGCCGACTTCATGCGGCGCGCCTTGTTTCACGCCGGCCGCTCTGAAGGCGCCACCACTCCAAATCCGCTGGTTGGCGCGGTCATCGTGTCGCCTGACGGCATCGTCGTTGGACAAGGGCGTCATCGGCGCGCCGGTGAGCCGCACGCCGAAGTGTTCGCGCTCGATGACGCCGGCGATCGCTCGCGCGGCGCCACGCTGTTCGTGAATCTCGAGCCGTGCTGTCACACCGGCCGCACCGGTCCCTGCACCAGGCGCATCATTGCCGCGGGCATCAAGCGGGTCGTGGCCGCGATGCCGGATCCGAATCCGTTGGTCGGCGGCAAAGGCTTCGACGAGCTCCGCGCGCATGGCATCCGGGTCGACGTCGGCACGCTCGGTGACGAGGCGCTCCGGCTGAATCGCGCGTTCACGCTGGTCCAGACCGAGGGCCGGCCGATGGTGATCGCCAAGGCCGCGACCAGCCTCGATTCGCGCATCGCCGCCGCGCCCGGCGTCCGCACGCAGTTGACGTCGGCTGAAGCGAACCGGCGCACCCAGCGCCTGCGCGCCGGTGTCGACGCGGTCGGCATCGGCTCCGGCACGCTGCTCGCCGACGATCCGATTCTCACGGTTCGCGATTGCTACCGGCCGCGCCCGCTGGCGCGCGTGGTGTTCGACCGGCGATTGCGCACGCCTGCAACGGCCCGACTGTTCTCGACGCTCGGCGCGGGGCCGGTCATAATACTGACGACGGCCGCCGCCGCCGGCGGCCATCCCGAACGAGCCCAGGCGCTCACCGCCGCGGGCGCCACGTTGATCGAAGGCGTTGGCGACCTGCGACAGGATCTGCGCGCGCTGGCGCCGCTCGACATCTCGACGCTGCTGCTCGAAGGCGGCGCCGTGATGCACGCCGCGGCCTGGCGGGCTCGCGTCATCGATCGGGTGCACGTGATCATGGCGCCGACCGCGTTGGGCGACGGCGGCGTGAAATTTTTTGACGGCATCGACGTGCCGTTGTCCGACCTGATCCCGGTGAAGGTCGAGATGCTCGGACCGGACGCATGGATGGAGGCGGATGTTCACGGGCATCGTTGAGAAGGTCGGCACACTTTCGGAGGTGAAGGGCACCGGCGGCGGATTCCGCGTCCGCATTCACACGCCGCTGTCGTCGGAGATGAAACTCGGCGACAGCATCGCGGTCAACGGGGTGTGCCTCACCGTCATCCTGATCGACGGCGAACACGTCCTCGCCGACGTTGGACCGGAGACCGCGCGCGTCACAACGTTTGGGGCGCTGCAGCGCGGCCAGGAGGTCAACCTCGAACGGCCGCTGCGCGTCGACGGCCGGTTTGACGGCCACTTCGTGCTCGGACACGTCGACGGCGTCGGCGTCGTCGAAGAGATCAGGTCCGAGGGTGAGTCGCGGTGGCTGACGATCGGATTTCAGCCGACGCTCGCGCCCCACTTCATCCGCAAGGGATCGATCACGGTAGACGGCGTCGGCCTGACCGTCGCCGGTCTTGGCGAGCGCCAGTTCGACGTGATGGTGATCCCGTTTACGTGGCTCAACACGACCTTGAAAGGCCTGCGCAAGGGCGACAAGGTCAACCTTGAGTGCGACATGATCGGCAAGTACGTGTTGCGCGCGATGGAGATCAGAAAGCAATAGCCATGGCCAGGAAGACCCGCATCACGATCGCCAAGGGCGCGCGCTCCAACGGCCCGTTTGCCGCCGTCGAAGACGCGGTCGCCGCGATCCGCCGCGGTGAAATGGTCATCGTCGTCGACGACGAGGACCGTGAGAACGAAGGCGACCTGACGATGGCCGCCGAGAAGGTGACGCCCGAAGCGATCAACTTCATGGCCAAGCACGGCCGCGGCCTGATCTGCATGCCGATGACCGGCGAGCGCCTCGACAAGCTCGACATTCCGCTGATGGTCGAACGCAACTCGACGCGCTTCGAAACCGCATTCTGCGTGGCGATCGAAGCCAAGCGCGGCACCAGCACCGGGATTTCGGCCGCCGATCGCGCGGCGACGGTGCGCGCCGCGGTCCATCCGAAGACCAAGCCGTCGGATCTCGCGCGGCCCGGTCATATTTTTCCGTTGCGAGCGCGCGACGGCGGCGTGCTGGTGCGCGCCGGCCAGACCGAAGCGGCTGTCGATCTGTCGCGCATCGCCGGACTCAGCCCGGCCGGCGTGATCTGCGAAATCATGAACGACGACGGCACGATGGCGCGGGTGCCGGCGCTCGCGAAGTTCGCGAAGCGACACCGGCTGCTGATGATCACGATCGCCGATCTGATCAGTTACCGCATGCGGACCGAACGCCTGGTGACGAAAGTCGCGGAAGCGGACTTACCGACCGATCACGGCCCGTTCCGCATCCATGGCTTCGAGAGCATGATCGACAAGGAAACGCACCTCGCGCTGGTGTGCGGCGAAATCGGCAAGGGCGACGACGTGCTGGTGCGCGTGCACTCGAAGTGCCTGACCGGCGACGTCTTTCACTCGGCGCGCTGCGACTGCGGCTCACAGCTTGACGCGGCGCTGCAGCAGATCGCGCGCGCGGGCCGCGGCGTGCTCCTGTATCTCAACCAGGAGGGCCGCGGGATCGGCCTGGCGAACAAGCTGCGCGCGTATGCGCTGCAGGACCAGGGCCTCGACACGGTTGAAGCCAACGAGAAGCTCGGCTTCAAGCCCGATCAGCGCGATTACGGCATCGGTGCCCAGATTCTCCGCAACCTGGGCATCCGCTCGATGCGACTCCTGACGAACAACCCCCGTAAATTCGTTGGGTTACAGGGATACGGCCTATCGGTCTCCGAGACGCTGCCACTCGAAATCGACGCCACGGCCACCACGCGAAAGTATCTGAAAGTGAAGAAAGACAAGCTCGGACACCGCCTCAAGTCGGTTTGACCGATTCTCTGAAACTCATGTAGGATAAGGGGTTTGCGCGGCGGAGCGTTGGGCCCCGTCGTGCGATGACCTTCGATGTTCGACGCGCTAAGTAATCGGCTCCAGGACGTCTTCCAGTCACTCAAGGGAGAAACACGTCTCACGGAGGCGACGGTTGAGAGAGTGCTCGGCGAAATCCGCCTGGCGCTTCTCGAAGCGGATGTCAACTTCAAGGTCGTCAAGGCGTTCGTCGATCGGGTGCGCGACCGCGCGATGGACGTGGAGGTCCAAAAGGGCCTCAACCCGTCGCAGCAGGTCATCAAGATCGTTCGTGATGAGTTGCTCGCGCTGTTCGGCGATGCCAAGGGCGGGCTGCAGGAAACATCGGCACGGCCGCGCGTGATTGTGATGCTCGGGCTGCAGGGCTCGGGCAAGACGACGACGACCGGCAAGCTCGCGAAGTGGCTGGCCAAGCAGGGCCGCTTCCCGATCGTCGTCTCGACCGACGTGCGGCGCCCGGCGGCGATCCGGCAGCTGTCGATCGTGGCGGAGCAGGCGGGCGTGCGGGTGCACGATCCGGCCGGCGAAATGGATCCGGTCGCGCGCGCGAAAGGCGCGCTGGCCGAAGCCAGGGCCGTCGGCAGCGACGTCGTCATCGTCGACACCGCGGGCCGGCTGCACATCGACGACGAGCTCATGAAAGAGCTCGTGGCGATTAAGGACGTGTCGGGACCGTCGGACCTGCTCTACGTCGCCGACGCGATGACGGGGCAGGACGCGATCAAGAGCGCGGGCGAGTTCAACGCGCAGGTCGGCGTCACCGGCGTGGTCCTGACCAAGATCGACGGCGACGCGCGCGGCGGCGCGGCGCTCTCGGTGGTGTCGGTCGTCGGCGTGCCGATTGCGTTTGTCGGCAGCGGCGAAAAGCTCGACGACCTCGAGCCGTTCCACGCCGACCGGTTCGTGTCGCGCATGCTGGGCATGGGCGACATGCTGTCGCTGATCGAGAAGGCCGAAGAGGTCATCGATCAGGGCGACGCGGAAAAGCTCGAAGCGAAGATCCGCAAGGGCGGGTTCACGCTCGAAGATTTCCGGGATCAGCTGCGGATGCTCAAGCGGATGGGCCCGCTCGACAAGATCCTGGGGATGCTGCCCGGCATGGGCGGCATGAAAGAGCTCGCCGGCCAGAAGCCGGACGAGAAGCAGTTCGGGCGCATTGAAGCGATCATCAATTCGATGACGCCGGACGAACGCAAGCACGCCGACATCCTCGATGGGAGCCGGCGTAAACGCGTGGCGAAGGGCAGCGGCACGACGGTCGAAGACGTCAACCGGCTGCTGAAGCAGTTCGTCGAGATGCAGCGGATGCTGAAGATGGTGGGCCAGATGACGGGCGAGCCCGTCGCCGCGGCGCCGAAGAAGAAGAAGAAGTCCGTGTTCGGTTCGTTTAAATAACGTCAGAGAAGCGCGGCCACGTGGCGCCGCAAGAGAGATCAGCATGTTGTCGATTCGTATGCGCCGGACCGGTTCCAAGAAGCGTCCGTTCTTCCGTGTCGTCGTCTCGGAAGCCCGCTCGAAGAAGGAAGGCGAGTTCATCGAAGTGCTCGGCTTCTACAATCCCCGGACCAAGCCGGCGGTGGTCGAAATCAACAAGGAACGCATCGCGCACTGGATCAAGAACGGCGCGCGCCCGTCCGACTCGGTGCGGACGCTGCTGGCCCGCCACCTGACGCGCGATCGTGCCCTCGTCGCAGCGCCGGTGACGGCCGAGCCGACGGCGCCGACGGCGCCGGCGGCGTAGGACGAATCGTGGCGGCTGACCTCAAGGGACTCATCGAAACCGTCGCTCGCGCGCTCGCCGATCAGCCGGACGCCGTCAGCGTTCGCGAATCGGAGCGGCGCGGCGGCACGGTATACGAGCTGCAGGTCGCCTCCGGCGATCTGGGCCGCGTCATCGGACGCCAGGGCCGCACCGCCGCGGCGCTGCGGACGCTGCTGGCGAGCGTTGCCGACGACGAGCGCCGCGTCAGCCTGGACATCCGGGATCAGTCGGGCGGACGGTAAGGGATCGCGACGGGAACCGGGAACCGGGAGCCGGGAGCCGGAGAGCACATGGGCGATTGGGAAGATGCGATCCTCGTGGGCGTCGTGGCCCGGACGCACGGGAACCGCGGGGAAGTGGTCGTCAATCCCGAGACCGATTTTCCCGACGAGCGATTTCACCAGGGCGCGCAGTTGATGGCGCGCGCCAGGGACGGCAGCCCGTCGACCCTCGAGGTCGTGACGATGCGGATGCATCAGGGGCGGCCGGTGATCCTGTTCAAGGGGATCGCGACGATGAACGACGCCGAGCTCCTGGCGGGAACGGAACTGCGGGTCGCGCAAGACGAGCGCGACGCCGATCGGCTGGAGCCCGGTGAGTACTATCACCGCGATTTGATTGGCTGCGAGGTCGTCACCGTGGACGGCGAGCCAATCGGCCAGGTGACTGCGGTCGACGACGACCACGGCCAGACGCGATTGGTGGTGCGCGGCCGGCGCAACGAAGTGCTGATTCCGCTGGCCGGCGCGATCTGCACGGTAGACATTGCGGCGAAGCGCATCACGGTGCGGCCGCCCGAGGGCCTGCTGGAAGTGAACGGCGAATGGCGTTGAGCCGCCGAAGCGGAGCGAGGCCAGAAACAGAAGGCGGAGCGAGGCACGGGAAGCAAGTGGCGATGAAGATCGACGTCATCACCATCTTTCCGAAAATGGTTGAAGCGGGCCTGGCAGAGGGCGTTGTCGGGCGCGCCAGGACCGCCGGGATTCTGGACATCGTCGTCCACAATCTTCGCGACTTCACGACCGACAAGCATCACGTCGTCGATGACGTGCCGTTCGGTGGCGGGCCGGGCATGGTGATGAAGCCCGAGCCGTTTTTCGCGGCGCTGGCGGCGATTCGCGAGCGGCGCGGGGCGCCGGACGCGGTGCTGATGTTGACGCCGGCGGGCGAGCGGTTCACGCAGGACGGCGCGCGGCGGCTGGCGGCGATCGGCCACGTGGTGTTCCTGTGCGGGCGCTACGAGGGGATCGACGAGCGGGTGCGGGACGCGCTCGCGACGGAAGAAGTATCGATCGGCGATTACGTGCTGTCGGGCGGCGAAGTGCCGGCGCTGGCGGTGATCGACGCGGTCGCCAGGCTGGTGCCCGGCGTGGTCGGCGACGATCAGTCGGTGGTAGCGGATTCGTTCACGCGCGGGTTGCTGGACCATCCGCACTACACGCGGCCGGCGGAGTTCGAAGGACGCAAGGTGCCCGAGGTATTGCTGTCGGGACATCACAGAGAGATTCGGCGATGGCGGCGCGAAACGGCGCTGCGGCGGACGGTCGAACGGCGGCCGGACCTGCTGGCGGACGCGGCGCTCGACGCCGATGAACGAGAGTGGTTGAAAAGGAGCAAGTCATGACTGCGATTGAGTTGGTGGAGAAGGCGCAACTGATCGAGCGGCCGCGCATGAAGCCGGGCGACACGGTCAAGGTGCACGTCCGGGTCAAGGAAGGCGACAAGGAGCGCATCCAGATTTTCGAGGGTGTGGTGATCGGCCTCCGCCGCGGCGGCAATCGCGCCACCTTCACGGTGCGCAAGGTGTCGTTCAGCCAGGGTGTCGAGCGCATCTTCCCGCTGCACTCGCCGACGATTTCCAAGGTTGAGATCGTGCGTTCGGCGAAGGTCCGCCGCGCCAAGCTGTATTTCCTCCGCGACCTGAAGGGCAAGGCCGCGCGCATGAAGGAAGTCAAAAAGACGGTCTAGCCTATAGTGCGTACGGGTACCTGATGTGACCAAGGTTTCCGCGCGCCGCAACATCGAGAACGCACTCCACCGCTACGGTTTCGTGGCGGTGGCGGGCGTTGACGAAGTCGGTCGCGGTTGTCTTGCCGGTCCGGTGATGGCCGGCGCCGTGATCCTTCATCCCGATCGCCGCATCGACGGACTTGCCGACTCCAAGACCTGCACTTTGCTCCAGCGCGAACGCCTCTACGACGAAATTTGCCGTAAGAGTGTCTCGTGGACTGTCGTGTCCGTTGATTCGGACGAGATCGATCGCATTAACATTCACCAGGCGACGCTGCAGGCCATGCGGCGGGCCGTGCTCGCGCTGGCGCCGCTGCCGGATGCAGTTTTGGTAGATGCCTTCCGAATTCCGTCATTGCCGATGGCGCAGCGCGGGGTGATTGGCGGCGATCGCCGGGCGTCGGCCATTGCGGCTGCGTCGATTGTGGCAAAAGTGACGCGGGATCGATTAATGCACGCGCTGCACGACGCCGACCCAAGATACGGGTTTGATCGGCATAAAGGGTATGCGACGGCCGACCATCTCTCGGCGGTGGCCCGCTTTGGCTATTCGCCACAGCACCGGCGCACGTTCAGACCCGCGACGCTGTTTGATACCATTGATTAAGAGTCGTCAAAGTGCCGCCGTTTGATCGTGAAGCCGCGTTAAAGGCGGCGGAAAAGGCCTTGAAACTCGGCAAGGTCGACGCCGCTATCGCCGAGTACGTCAAGGTCGTTGAGTCCCAGCCGCGCGACTGGAACAGTGCCAACGCCCTTGGCGACTTGTACGTCCGTGCCAAAAAGATCGACAAGGGCCTCGAGCAGTACACCCGCATCGCCGATCACCTTGCAGAAGAGGGCTTTTACGGCAAGGCCCTGGCGCTGTTCAAGAAGATCCTCAAGCTCAAGCCGGATGACGAATATGCGTTGCTGCAGTCGGGCGATCTCGCCGCCAAGCAGGGCACGTTGGCCGACGCCAAGCAGTTTTTCATGCAGGTCGCCGAGAAGCGCAAGGCGCGCGGCGATAAAAAGGGCGCCGCCGAAGTCGCGATCAAGCTCGGCACGCTCGATCCCGAAGATCTCGATGCGCGCATGCGCGCCGCCCAGATGGCCGCCGAAATGGGTGACACCGCGACCGCGTTGCGCGAGTACCGCGAGGTCGCCGGCAAGCTCAGGCAGGTCGACAAGCATACCGAGGCGCTGGCCCCGCTGCAGATGGCGTACGACCTCGACAAGTCCGACGAGGGCGTGCGCGGGCAGCTCTTTACCGCCTATCTCGATTCGAATCCTGACGCCGCGCGCAAGGTGGCGAGCGGCGCGTCCGAGCTGAAACAGCTGGTCGCCGCGCTCGAGAAGTCCGGCAACACCGAGGCGATGCTCGACGTGCTCGGCCAGATCGCCCAGGACGATCCGTCCGACCTCGAAGTGCGCGCCGGGCTGGCGCTCGCGTATGTCTCGCGCGGCGATATCGAAAAGGCCAAGACGTATCTGTCGGCCGAGACGGCAGGGACCAATCCCGCGCTGTGGCTCACGCTCGCCGAAATGGAGCTGCGCGCGAACCGGCTGCCGGAAGGCAAGTCCGCGATCGTCCAGGCGCTCACGCTCGATCGCAACCAGACGCAGGCCGCCGTGGTGCTGGCATGCCGGCTGGCCGAGACAAATTCCGAAGCCGGCTACCAGCCGATCGATGCGGTCGCCGACGCGGCGCTCGCGGACGGCGATTACGCCGCCGCCGCGGTCGCGCTCCACGAATTCACGACCCGCGTGCGCTCGCATCTCGTCGCGCTGATGCGCCTCGTCGAGATCTGCGTGGACGGCGGCCTCGAGGCGACGATGTACGAGGCGCAGGCCTCGCTCGCGGACGCCTATCTCGATCAGGGTCGCGCCATGGAAGCGCGCATCATCAGCGAAGACCTGGTCGCGCGCGAGCCGTGGAACAAGGTCAATATCGATCGCTTCCGCCGCGCGCTGGTGATGCTGGGCGAGAGCGATCCCGACGCCATCATCTCGGATCGTCTCAGCGGCGAAAGCCCGTTCCTCGCCACCGAGAAGATGGACTTGAACGAGGGCATGAGCTTCGAGCCGCCGCCGCCGCCGCCGGCGCCAGAGGTCGCGCCGCTCGCCCCGCCTCCCGAGATCAAGGAAACCAGGAAGGCGAAGGCGAAGCAGCCGGAATCCGGATCGGTCGAGATCGACTTGACCGAAATGCTCAACGACGAGCCGGGTGAACCGTCGCGGCCACTCCCACTCGTGCCGCCGCCG
>JAYWEJ010000096.1:0-5010 GCA_043779345.1 Acidimicrobiia bacterium
GAGGCGCTGATGCGCATGCAGCGCGTCACCTACTACGCGGGCGGGCTTCCGGGCACCGTGCTGTCGATCGGCTCTGCGGTCGCGTTCTTCTATGGCGGCCTCCGCGTCATCGAAGGCACGCTGACGCTGGGGACGATGGGTGCGTTCCTCGCGTATCAGATGCGCGTGTTCGCGCCCGCGCAGGCGCTGATGGGCCTGTATGCGAGCCTGACGACCGCGAAGGTGTCGTGGCTGCGCGTGCTCGAGATCCTCGACGCGAAGATCGACGTGATTCAGGCGCCGGACGCCAAAGCGATCGCCGATCCGAAAGGGGAGATCGAGTTCGTATCGGTATCCCTTGGCACCGATCGCCAGTCACGCGTGCTCGACGAGGTGTCATTCATCGCCAGGCCTGGACAAACGGTGGCCCTCGTCGGCGGCAGCGGCGTCGGCAAGTCGACGATCGCGTATCTGGCGACGCGCCTGCTCGATCCGGACTCCGGTGTCGTTCGCTTCGACGGCCAGGACCTTCGCGCGCTGACGCTCGAAAGCGTTCGCCGGCACGTGGTGCTGGTCGAACAGGAGCCAACGCTGCTGCACGCCAGCATCGAGGAGAACATCCGCTACGTGAGGCCGGGCGCGACCAACGAAGAGGTCAAAAGCGCCGCGCAGGCGGCAGGCATTTCCCGCTTCATTCAAAGCCTGCCTGACGGCTACGCCACCATCGTCGGGGAGCGCGGCCTGGCGGTGTCGGCCGGAGAGCGGCAGCGCATCGCCCTTGCGCGCGCGTTCCTTGCCGATCCCGCGGTGCTCGTCATGGACGAACCAACGGCGGCGCTCGATGCGATCGCGCAGCGGCAGGTCATCGACGGCTCCCGCGCCGTGATGCGCGGCCGCACCACGCTGCTGATCACCCATCGGCGCGAAGTGGCCATGGCGGCAGATCACGTCGTCCTGCTCGACGGCGCCTGCGTTGTCGATCAAGGCCCGCCGCGAGAACTGGCCGAGCGATCGGCGACGTTCGCGAGATTGTTCGAGATCGACCTGTCCCCCGAAGCGCTCGGCGCAAAGGGGGATCGCACTGCCGGCGCGATCGGATGACGGCCGCGCCACCCGTTCGCGTCGCCGTGATTGACAGCGGCGTGCATGAATCCCATCCACATGTTGGCGGCGTCAGCGGCGGCATCGGCATCGACGAGCACGGCGCCACGCACGACGATTACGTCGATCGCCTGGGCCATGGCACAGCGGTGACGGCGGCGATCCGCGAGAAAGCGCCGGACGCCGACATTTTCGCGATCAAGGTGTTCGATCGCGAGCTCGCGGCGACCGGCGCCGCTCTCGTGGCGGCGTGTGAGTACGCGCTGACGCTACCGGCGCAGATCGTCAACCTGAGCCTCGGCACGCAGAATCCCGATCACGAAGCGGCGCTCGCCGACGTGGTGAAGCGGCTGCGTGACAGCGGCGCGATCGTCGTCGCCGCGGGGGAGCAGGCCGGCGTGCGATGGCTGCCGGGATCGCTCGACGGCGTGTGGTCGGTGACGCTCGACTGGGTGGTGCCGCGCGACAGCTGCCGCCTCGATCGATTGAATCAGCGCGGTGCGTGGTTCCGCGCCACCGGATTTCCTCGCCCGATACCGGGCGTGCCGCCTGTGCAGAACTTAAAAGGATTAAGTTTTGCGGTGGCGAACGTGACGGGGATCCTCGCCCGGGTGATTGCCGACGACCGCGAGGGTGATGCCGTCGCGGCCGTCAAGAGAGCGTTCGAGCGCGGATTCTTTTCTTAGTCTCGGCGTAGTGCGACGAGCGGATCCAACTTGGTCGCGCGTCGGGCCGGAAGGAAGCAGGCGACACTGGCGACCACCAGCAACAGCAGCGCGATGCCCCCGATCGTGATCGGATCGCCGGCGCGGTTCTGGACCAGCAGTTGTGTCGACGCGAACAACGTGCCGACACCAAAGGCGCCGGCGACACCGAGGGTGAGGCCGATCCCCAACTGCACGAAGGATCGCTTCAGGAACAGCCACGCCACCTGGTTGCCCTGCGCGCCGAGCGCCATCCGCACGCCGATCTCCTGCGTGCGTTGCGACACCGCATAGGCGGTCACGGCATACAGCCCCACCGCCGACAGCGCCAGCGCGATGAACGCGAAGATCGCGAACATCGATCCGAAGATGCGGAACGGCCATCGCTGCTGGGCCAGCGCGTCGTCCATCGTGCGAATACCGAACAACGGCAGATCGGGATCGATGGCGCGGACCTCCTCGCGAAGGATGGGCGTCATCAGGTTCGGATCGCCGGCGCTGCGCACGATCAGGTTCATGAAGCCGCGCGGATCGGTGCGGAAAGGCAGGTACGCGATCGGATCCGGATCGGGCAGCTGGGCATCACGCTGGCGAAGGTTCGGGACGATGCCGACGATGGTCGCGGTCAACGACAGCGGGACCCCGCCCTGCGGCGGCGCGCCGCCCTGGAGATCGACCGACAGCGTGATGCGGCGGCCGATCGGATCCTCGCCCGGGAAATGCAGCGCCGCGAACCGCTGATTGACGACGGCGGCTTCACGGCCCGTCATGCCGTCCTCGTCGGTCAGGTCGCGTCCTTTCTGCAGCGGCAGGCCGACCGTCTTGAAGTAGCGCGGATCGATCGTGAGCATCGTCACGTTCGGCGCCTGCTGGCCCTGATCGAGCGGCTTGCCGTCGATCGCCAGCTTGCGCTGGAAACCGCCCTGCATCGGCGCGTTGCTGGTGATGGTGACGCTCTCGATCTTCGGATTCGACTTCAGGCGCTCTTCGAGGCGTTCGTAAAACGCGAGGCGCTGCTCGACGGCCGGGTACTTCCGATCGGGCAAGGCCAGCGCGGTGATCAACAGCCGCGACGTGTCGATGCCGAGATCGAGGCTGTAGAGCGTCACGAAGTTGCGCATCATGAAGCCGGCGCCGGCGAGGAGCACGACGGTGAGCGTGAGCTCGGCCACCATCAGCGCGCCGGTCCACCGGCGCGCGCGAACGCCGGCGCTGCCGCTGCGCCCGCCTTCCTTGAGAATCTCGTTCACGTCCGCCTTCGACGCGTGCAGTGCAGGCGCGATGCCGAAGATGATGCCGGTGCCGAGGCAGACGACGGCGAAGAACGCGAACACCGTTCCGTCCATCGTGAACTGAATCCAGTACGGCCGTCCTACATCCGAGGTGGCGCGATCGAACAGCCGGATGCCAATCATCGCGATCCCGAGCCCCGCGAAGCCGGCGATCACCGACAGCAGCACACTTTCCATCAGCAGCTGCCGGATGACCCGCCAGCGGGTGGCGCCGAGCGCGACCCGCACGGAAATCTCGCGGGCGCGATTGGTCGCGCGCGACAGCAGCAGGTTCGCGACGTTCGCGCACGCGATCAGCAGCACGAACGCGACCGCGCCCATCAGCGACAGGAACACCGTGCGGATCGGCCCGCCATTCTGCTGCTCGTTGAACGTCCGGACGCGCGCCTGGATGTCCTTGTTGGTGTCGGGATTCTCGGACTCGATCTTCTTCGAGATGTTGATCAGCTCGCTCTGCGCCTGCTCGCGGGTCACGCCCGGTGCGAGGTGGCCGAAGGTCTGCAGCGGACGGGAGTTGCGCTTCTGTGCTTCAAGACCGTTGATCTGGCTGAGCGGCATCCAGACGTCGGTGTCAGACGGGAACCGGACACCTTCGGGCATCACGCCGATGATGGTGGTGGGGTTGTCGTTGATGCGCACGGTGCGGCCAACGACGCCCTCATTCTTGCCGTAGCGGCTGACCCACACGGTATGGCCGATCAGCGCCACCGCGGGCGCGCCGGAGCGATCGTCGTCCGGCACGAAGTCGCGTCCAATCACCGGGCGCATGCCGAGGACGCCGAACATGTTGGCGGTCATGTGCAAGCCGTTGTAGCGCTCGGGCGGCTGTCCTTCGTCGCTCAGGTTGGCGATCGTGCCGTTGTACGCGCCGAAGGCGTCGAAGGCCTTGGTGCTGTCCTTCCAGTCGCGGTAATCGAGATACGAGACGCCCAGGCCGCTGCTGCGCGCGCGGTTGAATGAATCGACGGCCATCGTCCGGTCGGGATCGGCAATGGGCAGGCCGCGGATCAACACCGCATTCACGATCGTGAACACCGTGGCGTTGACGCCTATCCCAAGGGCCAGGGCCACCGCCGCCACCAGCGAGAACCACTTGTCTTTCAACAGCAGGCGGGCGGCAAACCGTAAATCTTCGAACAGACCCATGTGCACCTTAGATCCCCTTACGGTCGGAAAGTTCCGGATGTTCCGCTCGCCCTGAGCGGAGTCGAAGGGCTACGATCGTCGTCGTGAGCATTCGCACCGCAATCGCCGCCGATGCCGCCGTCGTCGCGGACCTCGCCCGGCGCACGTTTTACGACACGTTCGCGGCGACCAACGACCCCGCCGACATGGCGCTGCATCTCGCACATGCCTACAGCGTCGAGCAACAAACGCTCGAAATCACCGATCGTGACATGACGACGCTGCTGGTCGAGGAAGGCGGCGACGCGATCGCCTACGCGCAGATCCGGTCGGGTCACGTCCCTGGCTGCGTGACCGGTTCGCAACCGATCGAGCTGTGGCGTTTCTACCTGGATCGCGCGTGGCATGGCCGCGGCGTCGCGCAGCAGCTGATGCAGCGAGTCAAGGAAGTGGCGTGCGAGCGGAGTGCGAAGACGCTGTGGCTGGGCGTGTGGGAAAAGAACGATCGCGCCCGCGCGTTCTATGCGAAATGTGGTTTCGCCGATGCCGGCGAACACATATTCTTGTTCGGTAACGATCCGCAGACGGATCGGGTCATGGTGACGAACCTCAAATGAATAAACGAACAATCATCAGCTTCGCCATCGTCGTCACGCTCTGGATCTCGATGGTGCAGGCGCAGAGGGCTCTTCGCATCGACGGCGACAGATTGATGGCCAGCGTGACGACGCTTGCGGATCCGAAGTGGGAGGGTCGCGCGGCCGGATCGCCGGGAGGCATTGCGGCGCGTCGGTGGATCGTCGATCGAT
>JAYWEJ010000097.1:0-4987 GCA_043779345.1 Acidimicrobiia bacterium
AAACGACCGTCCTCGCCGGTCGCGGTTGCCACCAGGCTCGTTCCCAGGTAAGCGGTTGCATCGCGTTCCTCGCGATTGTTAAGGTCGATGTAACGCGCCATGAAGATTGCGCTCTTACCATTCGCGGTACGATCAAACGCGAGCCCGGCGTAGTAGAAGAGCCCGTTGGTGCCGGCGCGTACCACCGGGTCCGCACCAGCGCCGTATCCCTTTAGCGGAGATGCCAAACCTTCGGGCGACTGATCTTGCGGGTACCCGGGCAACAGCGTTGTGATCCAGCGCTGTCCGCCATCCGCAGACTTGTAGAGTCCCAGCCAGGCGTCGCCGGTTTCGAGACCGCCATCAATCGGATTCGGGAGGTCAATCGTGCGGTAATCGTTCGACCCGGCGAGCAGATGCAATGGATTGCGCGTCGATGCGGCAATCGATGGCTCGTTCTGCCGCTGCAGGAACGGATCGCCTTCGGGCAGGCGAACACCCGACACCATGTTGACGTTGCGACCCGGAATCTGTGCGCTGATCGAAATTGATGTGACGGCCAGACCGAGCGCCAAGACTGCGGCTGCACACACGCGGACAACGACTGTCGGTACGGGGGGGACGAACCGGCGCATAACACCGCCTCCAATTGTCGAACGTATTAATAGTTACCCAAGGACTTCCAAGCGGACTTACAAGAAGAACCGATTTATTTCAGGGAGTCGAAGTGTAAGCCAGCTCGGGCTTTTGCACAATCACCCAAAAATGTGATCAGAAACCGTGCAGCCCTGCTCGTTTCTTCACCTTGTGCCTGGACCAGCGAACGTTCTGTCGCTGTTTTGTGCGGGAAATCGTCGAATTGCGTCGCGGCGTCGTGCGGATAGTTGACCTCTCATCGAACACCGCCCTTGTTCAGGTTGGCACTCGTCGGTCGGTCTTACGGGCCGGCGGGCTGAGTTATGGGAGTAGACGGGCGGACAGGGCGCGAAGTTTCGGGCGCTCAAAAAATACGTTTTGCACGGCAAATTCGAAGAGGCTCCATAATGCCTACCACCCCAGCTCATGCGAGACATGTCGGCATCGTTTTGCGCCAAATGCGGGCGTCCGGTCCCGCCTGCCGCTGATTTTTGCAGCGGTTGCGGCACACGTCTCCTCGTCGTGGCGCAGTCGTCAGGCGCCGCCGACGGTAGCGCCGTCACGGTCGGGGCCTCTGACTCGGCGACATTTCTTCCCGCCGACACCTCGGCGATGCGGCCGACGTTCGCCGGGGCGGGGCAGGGGGCGGGGGTTCGTCTGAACGACGGACCGTTCAAGCCCGGTGATCAGGTGGGGCCGCGCTACACGATCCTCCACCTGCTCGGCGCCGGCGGCATGGGGGCCGTGTACCAGGCATTCGATCACGAGCTTGGGGTTGGCGTCGCAATCAAGGTGATCAAGCCGGCGGCGCAATCCGATGCGACCGCGGCGCGCGATCTCGAACTGCGCTTCAAGCGCGAGCTGGTGCTCGCTCGTCAAATTACTCACAAGTACGTCGTCCGCATTCACGACATCGGTGATGTCGACGGCCTGAAGTACTTGACGATGCCTTACATCGAAGGGCAGACGCTGGCCGAGGTGTTGCGCCGCGACGGCGCGCTGCCCGTCAGCCGGGCGCTGACGATCGCGCGACAGGTGGCCCTCGGTCTCGCCGCGGCGCACGACAAGGGCGTCGTCCATCGCGATCTGAAACCCGAAAACATCATGATCGAAAAGGGCGAGCCGCCGGAGGGCGGCGATGCGCTGATCATGGATTTCGGCATCGCCAGATCGATCGAACACGGCGGCACGCAGACCGCGGCCGGCGCAGTGATCGGCACCGTCGAATACATGGCGCCGGAGCAGGCCAAGGGCCAGGCGATTGATCAGCGCGCCGACATCTACTCGTTCGGCTTGATCATGTACGACGCGCTGGTCGGCCGACAGCGGACCAGCCATGGCAACAATCCGATGTCGGAACTGCTGGCCCGCATTGCGCAGGCGCCACCGCCGCCACGCACCATGAACGTCGACGTGCCAGAGGCGCTCGATCGCATCGTGCAGCGATGCCTCGAGCCGAATGCGACGGCGCGCTTCCAGACGACGGCCGCGCTGGTCGAGGCGCTCGACGCGCTGACGGCCGATGGTCACACGCGCACCGACCTCCCGGCACCCGCGCCCGTCGTCCCGGCCGGCCGCCAGCGATGGCCGCTTGCGGCCGCGGCGGCACTCGTCGCGATCGCCGGCATCGGCGGATGGCTGTACTCGAATCGCGGGCCGGGCGCCCCCCCCGCGCCGCTCGAGCCGATCTCGGTGCTGGTCGCGGAATTCCAGAACAACACAGGCGACGCGGTGTTCGACGGCGTGCTCGAGCAGGCCTTCAGTCTCGGTCTCGAAGGCGCCACGTTCATCACGGCGTATCCACAGCGCGACGCATTGCGATCAGCGGCGGCGATCAAACCGGGAAGCCGCCTCGACGAACAGACGGCACGGCTGGTCGCGGTCCGTGACGGCGTCAAGCTGGTGCTGGCCGGCAGCGTCGGCGCCGCGGGGTCTGGCTACGGCGTGTCGGTGCGGGCGATCGATGCGGTGAACGGCACCCAGGTCGCCGCGGCCGAGGGCACTGCCGATGCCAAAGCCGGAGTGCTCGCCGCGGTCGGCGAGATGGCGACGCGGTTGCGACGCGAGCTCGGTGACACCACCGCCGCCGGGAGTGACGACTCGACGCGTGAGGCGTTCACCACCGCTTCACTGGAAGCAGCTCGCGCCTACGTGCTCGGCCAGGAGCTGAACGCCGCCGGCAAGTTCAACGAAGCGATCGTGCATTACCAGCAGGCGGTGCAGCTCGATCCGAATTTCGGCCGCGCCTATTCGGGTTGGGCCAATGCGGCGTTCCGCGCCGGCCGCCCGGACGAAGCGGATCAGCTGTGGAAGAAGGCCATCACGTTAATGGAGCGCATGACCGAGCGCGAAAAGTACCGCACCTTGGGTGGGTATTACCTTGGTCCCGGCGCCAACGATGATCAAGCGCTCGAGAACTATCGCCTGCTCGTCGAGAAGTATCCGCTCGACGGCATCGGCATGAACAACCTGGCCGTCGCCTACTTTCGCAATCTCGACTTCAAGCGCGCCTACGAACAGGGAGAACAGGCCAAGGCGATCTACGCCAACGGCGTAACGCGCTCGAACCTCGCGCTCTACGCGATGTATGCCAGCAATTTCGACGCGGCGTCGGCCGAGGCGATAAAGGCCCTCGAAGCCAGCCCGTTCGACAAGAGCTACCTTCCGATCGCGATGGCGGCGCTCGCCGCCGGTAAGCCAGACGAAGCGCGCGCCGCCTATCAGGAGATGGCGAAGGTCAGCTCACGGGGCACGTCGATCGCCAGCATGGGCAGGGCCGACATCGACATGTATCTTGGCCGCTTTGACGCGGCCCGGCGCGAGCTCGAAGCCGGCGCCGCTTCGGACGATGCCGGAAAACTGGTGGCGCCGCGAGCCTTGAAATTGATCGCGCTGGCGGAGATCGCGGCGGCCACCGGGAGCGGCGCGCCAGAACTGGAGCGCCTGGTCTCGCAGGCGGTCGGGCTGTCGATGGCCGACGCGGTGACCGTTCCCGCGGCGCGCCTCCTGATCGGCGCCGGGCGCGCCGAGGCCGCCGCGCCTTACGCGGCGGTTCTCGAAAAACACGTGCGCAAGCGCAGCCGCGCGATGGGCGCGGTAATCCGCGCAGAGATGGCGATGGCGGCAAGGAAATCGGTCGAGGCCATCGACACGCTGACGGCCGCGCGCGCGCTGGCCGATCTCTGGCTGGTGCGTTTCACGCTTGGCCGCGCTTACGTCGAACAGGGACGCTTTGCCGAAGCGGTGGCGGAGTTCGAAGAGTGTGAAAAGCGGATTGGTGAGACGGCCGACGTCTTCCTCGACGACTGGCCGACGTTCCGCTATACGGTGCCGCTCAAATACTGGCTGGCGCGCGCGCAGGAAGGCGCCGGCATCACCGGCAGTGCGATGAAGAACTACCAGGCGTATCTCGAGCTCCGCCCGGAGGCCACCGGAGACGCGCTTGCGACAGACGCCCGCAAGCGCATCTCCCGATAACCCGTTACTGGTTGTGCGGCACCAGCACCACCGTCGACTTGGTGGCGGCGTTGCCGGCCGAGTCCCGCGCGGAGACCGTCACGGTGTAGACCCGGCCGTTTGCATCATTGCCGTTTCGATACGCTTCGAGCTTCACCACGAACGCATAGGCGCCACCCGCTCCGAGAACCACGGTTCCGGCGGGCTGAATCCTGCCGTACTCATCGACCACCTTGTAAGTGGCCGTGGTCGGCGAGAAGTCGGTGACCGTTCCCGAGATCGTTACCGGCGTCATGATCTTGTTCGGCGACCACAACAAGACCGACGGACTCGCCGCGCTGGTCACGACTGGCGGCCGCGTGTCGACGACCGTCACGGTGCGCGTGGTCTGCGCGGTATTACCGGCGCCATCGGTGACCCTGTAAGTCAACGTGTAGCTGCCGGTCGCAGTGGTGTTGACCGTTCCCGTCACCGTCACGGCCAACGTGCCTGACACGATGTCTGTGGCTCTAGCTCCCGGATCCACGAAGGCGACACCTGCCTCGACGGCGACGATCGCCGCGCCGTTGAGCGTCAGCGTCGGTGACGTCGTATCGACAACCCTGATTGTGAACCTGCTGGAACCGGACTGGCCGGCCCCATCGGTTGCCGAACAGATCACCGTCGTGGTGCCGAGCGGGAACACGCTGCCCGACGCCGGCGCGCACGCCGTCGCGACGCTGCCCGAGACCAGGTCCGCGGCCGATGACGTGAAGGCGACGATCGCGCCGCCGAGAGAATTGCCTTCGATCGGCGCGGAGGGACCGGCGATGGTCACGACCGGCGGCGTCGTGTCGGTCACGATGACGGTTCTGATCGCCGTCGCTGTATTGCCCGCAGGGTCGCTGGCTGTATAGGTCACCGCATACGAGCCGGG
>JAYWEJ010000098.1:0-11763 GCA_043779345.1 Acidimicrobiia bacterium
CGCCTCGACGACTTCTTTTGCCGATGCGATCTGCCGCGAGTTAAGATCACCGGGACAGTCCGGCTAACGCCGGACGCTCCACTCATGCGTCCTGACACCATCGCGGAAGCCGTGCTCGCCCGGGAAGACGTCACCCGGTTTCTCGAAGGCAGCCACGGCCTGTCGAGCAAGGAGGCGCGCACCAAGGTGCTGGCGTATCTCGATGAGCTGCACACCACGCAGCGCTACGAGCTGTATCGCGCGCTCGAGTACCCGCTCTATCCAATCCTGAGAAAGATCGATCGCGTCAGCGAGAATCAGAAGCTCGCCGTCGACGCCGTCGAGAACGGACGCGTCGTCTACGCGTCGAACCATCGCAGCCACATCGACTATCTGGTCGAGCCGCTGGCGCTGGACGATGCGGGGATCAGGCCGCCGATCATCGCCGCCGGCATCAACCTGTTCGGCGGGCCGCTGGGATTGATTCACAAGCACGTCACCGGCGCGCTGCCGATCCGGCGCAACACCAAGGATCCCGCGTACCTGATCACGCTGAAGGCCTACGTCAGCGAGCTGCTGCACAAGCACGATCTGTTCGTCTATCCGGAAGGCGGCAGGAGCTACAGCGGCGAGCTGAAGACGATGAAGTCCGGCTTGCTCAACGCCTGCCTCGATGCCGGCATCCCCGGCCTGAAGCTGGTGCCGGTCGCGGTGGCCTACGACCTGGTCCTCGAAGATCACGTGATCGCGAAGCAGCGGGTCAAGCGCAGCCAGAAAGCGTTCAGCCGCGAAATTGCCGAGCTCGTTCGCTACGCGGTCGGGTATCGCAGCCGCGCCTTCGTGACGTTCGGCAAGCCGATCGCACTCGATGGCATCGATCGTGAGTCAAAGAAGGCCGTGATGGATCTGACGCGCCACCTGCGCGGGGAGATCGGCAAGCTCTACAAGGTGCTGCCGACCGCCGTGCTGGCCGCGGCCATGACCAAGGCGGTGACGCGCGGCGAGCTGACGGATCGCATCGAGGTCGTGCTCGACACGCTGCGATCCGTCAATGCCAACCTCAGCGTGACATCGGCGGACGAAGTGCTGGAGATCGCCACCGAGCCGCTGATCACCCGCAACATCATCGTGGTCGAGCAGGGACGCTATCGCGTGCGTGAGCGCAATGTGCTCCGCTACTACGCGCGCTCCCTCGCTCACCACCTCTCGCCCCCGAGTGCAACCCATTAACGGTGCGCATCAAGTGATGGACAACTAGTCAGATGATGCCTCGACCAACGTTTACGGGCCGTTCCTACGGAACGGCCCCCATGCACGTCCGACCCACAAACCCTTAGATGCTTGACGCGACCTCAAAGGCGTTTTTCCACACACTCGCACAAATCCCAACGCTGCAACGGCTGGCATCGAAATACGGGATGGCTCCCGGGTCGGGGTTTGCCCGCAGGTTCATTGCCGGCGAGACCATCGAGGAAGCGGTCGCGTGCGTCAAGGATCTGCCCGCCAGGGGCCTGAACCTGACGCTTGACTATCTCGGCGAGAGCGTGTCGAGCGCCGCGGCGGCCTCGGCGGCCGCCGCCGACTACGTGCAGATCCTCGCGGTGATTGTCGCCTCCGGTATCGAGAAGAATATTTCGCTCAAGCTGACGCAGCTCGGGCTCGACGTCGACAAGGCGACCGCCGTCGACAACATGCGCCGCATTCTCGAACCGGCGGATGCAAACGGCTTTTTCGTGCGCATCGACATGGAGAACTCGCCCTACACGGACGCGACGCTCGACATCCTCGACACGTTGTGGCGGCAGGGCCACCGCAACGTCGGCACCGTGATCCAGTCGTGCCTGAAGCGATCACCGGAAGACGCCCGGCGGCTGAACGTTCACGGCATGCGCGTGCGACTGGTCAAGGGCGCCTACCGGGAGCCGAAGCACGTCGCGTACCAGAAGAAGGCTGAAGTCGATGCGGCGTTCATCGAGCTGATGCAGACGCTGCTCGACGAAGGCAACTACCCCGCGATCGCCACGCACGACACCGTGATGATCGACGCGGCCAAGGCCTACGCGAAGAGTAAGGGCTACGCCAACGATCGTTTCGAGTTCCAGATGCTCTACGGCATTCGGCGCGATCTGCAGGCGGCGCTCATCAAGGAAGGCTATCGCGTGCGCGTCTACGTGCCGTTCGGCAAGCAGTGGTATCCGTATTTCATGCGGCGGCTCGGCGAGCGGCCGGCGAATGTCGCGTTCGTGCTGAAGGGTATTCTCAGCGACAAAGGCTAGCGGTTGGCGTGCTTCTGTAGCGGTACCGCAATGGTCGGAAACGCCTTCAAGACCTGGCGGTCGTTGGTCACAAGCGGCACGGCCAGCGCCTGCGCCAGCGCGACGAATTCGCAGTCGTAGGTCGAGCAGCCGGACTCGTCCGCTAGCCGCAGCACCTCGCTTGACTGAACCGGGAACTCCCGTTCGCTGAAGTGCTCCTCGGCCGCCTGCGCGATAACGCCCGCGCGTTCGAGCTTGCACAGCTTCCGCCGCACTGCTCCGGCCAGCACGCTGCGGAACTCGGACCGCCACAACAACGGCACGGCCCAATCCGCGTCCTCGGTAAGCAGCTGCTCCGCCGCCGCCGTCAGTTCGCCGGGCAGCCACAGGTACGCGGTCACATTCGTGTCGACGACGATCACGGGCGGCCTTCGCGGATCCACGAGTCGAGGTCGCGCTGCCGGAGCGGCTTGACGTGGGCACGCCCGGCCCGCGCCTTTCGCAAGATCGCTTCGGTGTCAGCGGGCTCTGTTGAGACGATCTGCTCCAGACAGACCAGCGCCTCCTGGCTCAGGCTGCGGCGATGGCGGGCGGCCCGTTCCTTGAGCTGCTGGTGAAGCCGCTTCGGAATGTCCTTGAGCGTCAGGCTGGCCATGGCACCATTTTACCACCATAATGGTTTCATGCTGGGGACCGTGCGCCCCCTTAACGGCACCAGTCTCGCGCGAGCGCTACCAGCGCGTCGCGGCAGGTCGTCACAGATTTCGCGTCCACCCACTCTTCGACGCTGTGTAACCCGGCGCCCGTCGGTCCGTAGAGGATCGACGGGATGCCGGCGTCGCCAAGAATCGCAGCATCGGTCCAAAAGCTCATTCCGATCGGCGAGGCGGCGCTCCCAGCCGCCTTGATCATCGTCCGTGGCAGCTCATGATTCGCGGCGATCTCGTAGGGCGAGCGCGCGAACATCACCTTGCTTGCGGCCTTGAAGTCGGGATCCTCATGCCGCAGACGCGTCAGCAGCTCGTCGACCTCCCTGCCGGCCGCGCCGGGCGCTTCGCCCGGAATCGTGCGACGCTCCATCTGCAGATGGCAGCGATCGGGATAGCTGCTCAACTCGCGCCCGCCTTCGATCAACGACGCGTGCAGCGACGCCGTGCCGAGCAGCGCGTGCGGCGCGCGCGACTGCAGGCGCTTGTCGAGCATGTCGAGGCCATTCAGCACGCGCCCCATCGATCGGATCGCGTCGCGGCCTTCGCGGGGCCGGCTGCCGTGGGCGGCGACGCCTTCGGTCTCGATCTCGACCCACTCGAAGCCCTTGTGCGCAATCGCGACCTGCAGATCGGTGGGCTCGGTGACGACGGCGGCGTCGGCGCGCCAGCGTGTCACCAGCGCATCGGCGCCGATGCTGGCGTGCTCTTCGTCGGCGACGCAGGCGATCACGAGCTTGCCGGCGTCGAGACCGCCGGACTCGGCGATGACGCGGGCGGCGTCGATCATCGCGGCCACGCCGCTCTTCATGTCCTGGGAGCCGCGGCCGTAGATCCGGCCGTCGCGCTCGGCGGGATCGAACGGCGCCTTCATGCCGGAGACGCCGACCGTGTCGATGTGGCCGCAGAACATCAGCGATCGTCCCGCGACGCGGCCCTGCAGGGTGCCGACGACGTTCGGCCGGCCGGGTGCGGCGTCCTGGGTCTCGACGGCGAGCCCCATGCCGCGCATCGCTTCCGCAATCGTGCGCGCGACCGCTGCTTCTCCGGCCGCGCCTGGCACGAGTGACGGGTTAATCGAGTCGACCGCGATCAGATCCTTGAGAAGTTGTAGCGCTCGATCCAATGTTTCAGCGACGGCTAAAGCCATCGCTCTCCAAACGTTACTTGCGGTTGTATTCCTCGTCGGTGGTCCTGGTTAACCACGTCGTCGTGCCGCCGAACTGGATGTTGATCTGGACCAGCGGCTCTTTCGGCGTCGCGCCGTGCCAGTGTTCGATGTTGGGCCCGGTGTGTTCGCTGCCACCCGCGGCGTATTCCTTGAACGGCTCGCCGCGCCGGCCGGTCCGCATGCGTCCCGACTCGGCATAGAGCAGCTGGCCTTTGTCGTGGCTATGCCATGCCGACCGCGCGCCGGTTGCAAAGGTGCGGCGTCCCGCGGTCACATCCTTGGCGTCCATTGCCGTGACGACGCCGGTGAAGTTCGGATCGCTGCCGGGCGGTGGCGCCTGCGCGAGGGCAAGCGTCGCCACTCCAGCGAACACGATCAACGTCGCGACCATGATTCGCATGGCTACTTGATCGGTGAGTAGTCGGTCGCGTCCATGTAGACCGACACGACACCGCTGAGGATTCGGCCGTCGACCTGCGATTCCGCGGCGACTTTCTTCCATTCGGGATCCGCCGAGAAGTTGGCCCAGTTCTTCTTGGCGGCCTCGCGGCTGTCGTGCGAAATGATGTAGATGAGCGTGTTGTCCTTGGCCGGCGCGTCCTGCGGCACCCAGTAGCCGACGCTCTTCATGCCGTGCTTGTTGAAGATGCGAATGGTGTGATCGCGAAAGCGCGCCTGCAGGTTCGGAAGCTTTCCCTCCGGCGCGGTGTAGGTGCGCAACTCGTAGACTTTTCCGGCGTTCTGCGCGTGCGCCACGGTCGACGCGTTCCAGGACCCCAGGGCAAATCCAACAGCAAGTAATGCGACAGCGGGCACGATCCGGGACGTGGTGAATACGGTCATAAGCATCCTCTCAGGCGGTCATCATATGCTGTCCATGTGGATCCGGAACAACAGGCGCGGCAGATTGCGGCTGCCATTCGAGCGGCAGGCGGCCGGGCCCTCTGTGTCGGCGGGCTCGTTCGAGATCGCCTCCTGAATCGCCCATCGAAAGATCTCGACATCGAGGTCTTCGGCATCCCGCAGGACAAGCTCTTGGCGCTCCTGCAATCGCTCGGCAAAGTCGTGCCGGCGGGCCAGGCCTTCCCCGTCTACAAGCTCGGTGACGTCGACGTGGCGTTGCCGCGGCGTGAATCGAAGACCGGCCGCGGCCACAAGGGGTTCACGGTCGAGGGTGATCCGTCGATGCCGTTCGAAGAGGCCGCGCGGCGGCGTGACTTCACCATCAACGCGATCGGCTGGGACCCGCTCACGGATGAATACCTCGATCCGTTCGGAGGCCGGAAGGACTTGAACGTCCGTGTTCTCCGAGTTGTGGATCTCAATACCTTCGGGGACGATTCCCTCCGTGTCCTCCGTGCCCTGCAGTTCGCCGCGCGCTTCGAACTGGCGATCGATCCGGATACCGCTCGCATCTGTTCGTCGATCGCGCTCGACGACCTGCCGGCCGAGCGCATCTGGGGTGAGTTCGAGAAACTGCTGCTCCTGGCTGAGCGCCCATCGATCGGGTTCGCGCTCGCGCGCGAGCTCGGCGTGATCCGTCAACTGTTACCGGAGATGGAGGCGCTGTACGACTGCCCTCAGGATGCGGAGTGGCATCCAGAAGGCGACGTCTGGATCCACACGCTGATGGTGATCGACAAGGCGAGGGAGCTGAACGGCGATCTCGATCGGCCGCGGCTCGCCGCGATCATGCTCGGCGCCGTCTGTCACGATCTCGGCAAGCCGGTGACGACGGCGGTGATCGATGGCCGGGTCCGGTCGCCGAATCACGAGGCGATGGGCGTGGAGCCGGCGACGAAGATTCTCGATCGCCTCAACGTCAACACGCTCGACGGCTTCGACGTGCGCGCGCAGGTGATCGGGCTGGTCGCGGAGCACCTGCGGCCGATGGCGTTCTTCAAGGCGCGTGACACCGTCACCGACGGCGCGTTCCGCAGGCTGGCCCAGAAGGTCGATCTCGAATTGCTGGCGCGCTTCGCGCGATCGGATTGCCACGGCCGCACCGGCACGTTCGATTGTTCTGGGATCGACTGGTTCCTCGAGCGCGCGCGATCGCTCGGCGTCGAGCACAAACCGCCCGCGCCAATCCTGCTCGGACGCCATTTGATCGAGCTCGGCGTGCAACCCGGTCCGCGCATGGGAGAGATTCTGAAAGCTGTTTACGAGCAGCAGCTCGACGGCAGCGTCGCGTCTCTGGACGACGCCGTGGCCGCTGCCAGCGCGATTATTGCTTCTGTAAGGTAATCGGCGACCGCATCGGGACGATGAGCGAATTGGGCGTTGAGGCAATCCACACCATGTCGACCTGGCCAGTGATCGTCGAATCCGACAAGGCGCCGAGAAACTTGAAGGTCCGGTCGAGCCTCACGCCGGGTTGCAATGATTGAATGTTGTCGCGCGTTTCGAAGGTCATGCTCGACACGGTGCCTGTCACAGGACCGTCGGGCATGCCCCATCCAGTACCGACCGGTCCGACAGCAGCCCCGGAGCACGTTGATGCGATGACGTTCTCGGTACCATCCCGTATCTCGGCGCGCCCGCTGATCGAACCGCTCGTTGAATCCAACTCGATCACCAGGGTGCCGGCGTAAGCAACCGTGCGAGCACAGGCGCCGAAATTGTAGATACCGGTCAGCGCGAACGTGCCCCTGAAAACCGTGCCGGAGCCAAGGACCTGCGTGCCGACGACCGCGCCGGCCGCCGCGACGCCGCCGATGATGCCAATCGTCGTCACCGATAATCCGCCGCCCGTTCCACCTGCAGCGCCGCCGCCTGCAGCACCCGTACCGCCCCCGCCCGATCCCGCACCCGTGGCGCCGGCCGCCGCCGCGGCTTCCGCAGCGGTCATGACGTTCACCTGGCTGATCGCCGCGGTGACGACTTGACCTTGCACGGTTGCCTGAACGCTGATGTTCACCGCGCCGGCAGTCATCGGAGTGAAGCCCGTTGCGGCCGCCTGCCCTGCCGCATTCGTGGCGATCGTCAACGTTGATGCGCCGCCCTGGAATGCCGCGGCCTTGCCGCCTTGCACGGCAAAGGTGACCATCGCCCCAGGCACGGGCACGTTGTTGCGATCGCGGACTTCGATCAGCGGTGCGACAGCGGTCGTCTGCTGAATGACGTTGACGGAATCCTCACCGGCGAGGACGACGATCTTGAAGGGACCTTGCTGCGCCACGGCTGTGCTGGCGGTGAAGACGAGCAGTGACGCGATCAATCCGGGAGCGAGACGGATCACAGTTTCTCCTCTGGTTATGGTGAAACGTATTTTGCGAAGGCTTCGGGCGCGACGTTGCCGCCGGAAACGACGGCGACGACCGCGCCTTTCGTCAGATCGACGTTGCCGAGCCCGAGGGCAACCGCCGCGGTGGTCACGGCTCCACTCGGCTCGACGACGAGCCGGGCGTTCCTGAAGAGCCAGGCAACCGTGGACGCGATGTCCGCATCGCTGACCGTCACGACTTCATCGACGAACTTGCGGATGTGGGCGAAGGTGATGTCGCCGGGACGCAGGTTCATCAAGCCGTCGGCGATGCTCTTCGACGACGGCAGCGTGATCGGCTGACCGGCCTCGAGTGACTTCGTCATCTTCGGCGCGCCGATCGGCTCGACGGCGACGATGCGCACCGATGGCTTCGAGAGTTTGATCGCGGCCGCGACACCGGACGCCATGCCGCCGCCACCCACCGGCACAAACACGGTGCCGACCTCCGGGCACTGCTCGAGAATCTCGAGCCCCATCGTCCCCTGGCCGATGATGATCTGGCGGTGATCGAACGGCGGCACCATCGTCAGTCCGCGCGCGCTCGCTTCCTGCTCGGCGCGCTTCTGGCGATCGAGCGAGGTCGTGCCTTCCATGATCACTTCGGCGCCGTACGACTTGCAGCCGTCGATCTTCACCTGCGGCGCCGTGGTCGGCATGACGATCACCGCCGGCGCGCCGAGTTTTTGCGCGGCCAGGGCGACCGCCTGACCGTGATTGCCCGATGAGTAGGTGATCACACCACGCGCGAGGCTGTCTTTGGACAGCTGCGCGATCATGTTGAACGCGCCGCGGATCTTGAACGCGCCCATGGGTTGGAGGCTCTCACACTTCAAAAACAGAGGGCTTGCGGGCTTGCGGGCTTGCGGGCTTGGCCAAGAGACCTCAATCATGGGCGTATAGACCGCGGTCCCACGGATTCTCTCGCGGGCGGCCTTGATCTCTTCGAGCGTCACCAGCTCCAATTATTTTTTCCTCAGTTCACCAAACTGATCGCCGGCGTTGTATTTCGGCATCTCCGGCAGCGCGGCGATGCGCCAGCCAAGCTGCGCGAGCGCCTTCATGTCGTCGACGCCGCCGGCAAAATCCCACGACGCATCGTACTGGTCGCCCGGCTGGTGGTAGTCCTTGCTGTTGTAGGCCTCCTGCTTCTTCAGCAGCTCGGCCGCCTTCGGACCGGTGAACTGTTTCGGCTCGCTCAGCGAAATGGCGGGCACGCCGCGCTTGGCGAAGGAGAAATGGTCGGAGCGGAAGAAGTAGCCGCGCTCCGGGTGCGTGTCGCCGGTCAGCGTGCGCTGGCGCTCCTTGAGAATCGCCTCGACCATCGGGCCGAGCGACGAGCGCTCCGAGCCGAGCTGCACCATGTCGGTCGTGGCACCGAGATAGTTGACACCGTCGATGTTGATGTTGGCCGCAACCTTGTCCATCGGCAGCGGCGGATTGGCGGCGAGGAACGCCGAGCCGAGCAGGCCCGACTCCTCCGCCGTCACGAACGCGAAGTAGATCGATCGCGCCGGCTGCTGCGGCGCCTTGGCGAACGCCTTCGCGATCTCGAGCACCCCCGCGGTGCCGGAGGCGTTGTCGTAGGCGCCGTTGAAGATGCGATCGACGTCCTTGGCTTCGCCGGGCTGCAGCTCGCGGATGCCGAAGTGATCCCAGTGCGCGGAATAGATAACGGCCTCCGACGCGTTCGTGCCTTTGATCACGCCGATGACGTTGGCGGAGGTCCTCCGCGCCGAGCGCTGCAGCAGCGTCGCAGCGGCGCGGATGTTGACGGGGACGGCCTTGAAGCCGCGCTTGCTGGCCGCGGTGCGCATCGCATCGAGATCGCGCCCGCCGCGCTTCGCCAGGTCCTTCGCGGCCGCGTTGCTGATCCAGGCCTTGACGCCGAGCGCGGGCTCGCCCGCTTGCGGCGGCAGCGAATACTGCGTGCCGGTCCACGAGCTCTGCACCACCTGCCAGGGATACGTCGCCGATTCGTCGGTGTGAATCAGCAGCGCGCCGGCGGCGCCCTGCCGCGCCGCTTCTTCGAACTTGTAGGTCCAGCGCCCGTAATACGTGAGCGCATTGCCGCCGAACAGCGCCGGCTCGTCGGCGGGGGCGGGCGGATCGTTGACCATGATCAGCACCCACTTGCCGCGCACGTTGGCGCCCTCGTAGTCGTTCCACTTCAGCTCGGGCGCGTTGATGCCGTAGCCGACGAACACGACATCGCCCTGCACCTGCACGCGCGCTCTCTCGACGCCGGAGAACGCGACGACATCGGTCATGTACTTGTAGGTGTTGCCGGGGACACTCAACACGAAGCTGCGATCGACGGCGGATTCGACGATCGGCACCTGCTGGAAGTAGGTGCCATCCGGCGCCCCCGGCCCGACGCCGAGCGCGCTCAACTGCTTCGCCAGGTAGTCCTGTGTCTTCTCTCCGCCAGGCGTCGCGGGCGCGCGGCCCTCGAACTCGTCCGACGCGAGCACCTTGAGGTGCGTGACCAGCGATTCGGTCGTGATCAGATCTTCAGCCGGCCCCAGCGGCGGTGGCGGTGGCGGTGGAGGCTGGCTGCAGCCGATGGCGAGAAGAAGAAGGGCGGCACACGCGGTGTTACGCATGCCCTCAGTATATTTCGAGCTAACGCTCGCGTTGGGCGTTTCGGAATTCTTCGACGAGGCGAGGCACGCTGTGGATGACGCCGGCTTGCGTCGGCGCCCATCCCAACGCCCGAGCCTTGGGGCTGCGGACCTTCTGGTCGAGGGCCAGCGCATCGGCATAGGTGCCGTGCTTCTTGCGCGCCTCGGCGAGCGGGACGATGCGGATGTCGGGCTTTTGCGGGACCTGCGCGGCGATGGCTTCTGCGATATCGATCACGCGCTCGTCCGATTCATCAGTGGCGTGGATGACGCCCGCCGCCGCCGGCGATTCGAGAATCCTGACGTAGAGATCGCCGAGGTCGTGATCGTAGACGCACGGCCAGCGGTTCTTGCCAGGACCGACGACGCGAATGAGACCGTTGAGCGCGTCCTTGATCAGGTCGGAGACGATCCCCCGGCCGCCGCCATAGACGATGCCAGGGCGCACCACGACGGTGCGCAGCGACGCCGAGAACGACGACAGCACCTTGTCTTCGTGCGCGGGGCGCCATTCGACGTGCGGCGGCGGATCGAGCGGCGCGTCTTCCTCGGCCGCCTTGACGGTGCGGCCCAGCACCCAGACGCTGGACGTGTAGACGAAGACGCGCGCCTTGCCGTCGGCCTGGCTGGCCTCGGTCTGCGCGCCGAGCATGAGGTCGAGCGCCTGCTTCTCTTTCTCGATGCCACGCGGCGACGACTCCATCGCCGTATGGACGACCGCGTCGGCGGCCTTCACGGCGTCGACATAGGTTTTCGGGAGTCCGAGCTCGCCGATGATCGTCGCGGCGCCCTTGGCCTGGAGCCGCTCGGCTTTCTCCGGGTCGCGCGCCAGCGCCGTGACCCGGTGGCCACCCTTGATCATCGCGTCGAGTACGGCCGACCCGATGTATCCGGTGGCGCCCGTCAGAAAGACCTGCATTACGTTCACCATCCATTCTACTCGGGTAATACTTGTCGCCGTGACAACGCTCGTCGATCTTTTCCGAACGTTGGAGAAGCGCCGCGGTGAATTCCTCGTCTATGACGATGGCTACCGCGTGCGACGATTTTCGTACGCGGACGTCACACGCGCGGCGCGCGGATTCGCCGCCAAGCTCATCGCGAACGGTGTATCGAAAGGCGACAAGGTCATCTTATGGGGCGAGAACCGCCCCGAATGGATCGCATGCTACTGGGGCATCCAGCTCGCCGGCGCGATCGCCGTTCCGATCGATTATCGCTCCTCCCAGGAATTCGCCGGCCGCATCCGCCGCATCGTCGAAGCGCGCCTCGTCCTGGCCGGAGACGACGTCGAGGCCGCGGGAGACGCCTGGCGAATGGCGGATCTCGACTGGTCCGCTGACGGGCCCATCCCATCAATGGCCATCGATCGTGACGACATCGCGCAAATCGTTTTCACCTCCGGCGCGACCGCCGATCCGAAGGGCGTGATCATCCGCCATCGCAACATCCTCGCGAACACGGTGCCGGTGGCGAAGGAGATCGACAAGTACAAGAAATACGCGCGGCCGTTTTCACCGATCCGCTTCCTGAACCTGCTGCCGCTCAGCCACATGTTCGGGCAGTCGATGGCGACGAACATCCCGCCGATGATCGACGGCAGCGTCGTGTTCATGCGCAGCTTCAACCCGCACGACATCGTGCGGCGGGTGCGCGACTGGCGCATCTCGGTGATCGTGTGCGTGCCGAAGATCCTCGACGTGCTCAAGGAGCACGCGCTGCGGATCGATCCGGCGGCCGCCGAGCCGCCGAAAGGCCTGTC
>JAYWEJ010000099.1:0-11740 GCA_043779345.1 Acidimicrobiia bacterium
AGTGCTCGCGCAGCTCCGCGATGTACGGCTCGCCGTCGCGGAGTGCGACGATGCCGGCCTGCTGCACCATGGCCGCCGGATTCGAGGTCATGAATTCGATGGCTTTGTACATGGCCTTGATGGTGCGCTCGCTGGTCTGCGCCCAACCGAGACGCCAGCCGGTCATGTTGTAGGTCTTCGAAAAGCTGTTGATGACGATCAGCCGCTCGCGGTCCGTCACGACGCGCGCAAACGAGGGCGCGACCGCGCCGCCGTCCCAGACGAGCCGCTCGTAGACTTCGTCGGCCAGGATCACGAGATTGTGACGCTCGGCGATCTCCGCGAGCGCGCGTTGCTCGTCCTCGCTGATCACCCACCCGGTCGGGTTCGACGGGCTGTTCACGATGATCAGGCGGGTGTTGGCGTCGATTGCCGCGCCGACGCGATCGAGATCGAGGACGAAGCGATCGCCCTGCCGCGCCAGGGACGCAGCTCTCGGCTCGCCGCCGGACATGATCACGGCGTTCGGAAAAATGGCGTAGGCAGGGGAGACGATCACCGCGTTGTCGCCGCGGCCGACGAGCGCGCGGATGGCGGCGTAGATGGCCATGGTCCCGCCGACGGTCGCCATGATCTCAGGCACCTCATAACGCACCCGGTGCAGCTCGAAAATCTTGGCAGCAATCGCCTCGCGCAGCTCACGGTAGCCGGCGGTGTGCGTGTAGAAGGTGTGGCCCGCCCGCATCGCGGCAGTGGCGGCGTCGCAAATGAACGCCGGCGTCGGCAGGTCGGACTCGCCGTAACAGAGCTTCAGGGATCCGGGCATGCTTTCGGCGATGGTGGCAATCTGCACCATCGGGGACTCGGCGACGCCCAGGATCTCTTCGCGCAGTTTCACGGAGGCGATTCTAGCCGCCGTTGCAATAATACCCACATGAATCGTCCGCCTTCGCCAGGGCTTCGGCGCGACAGGCTGCTGTCGGTCGATGCGCTGCGCGGCGGCGTGATGATCGTGATGGCGCTCGATCACGTGCGCGACTTCATCCACCGCGGCGCCATGTCGCAATCGCCAACCGACCTGGCGGTGACGACACCGCTCCTGTTCATGACGCGGTGGGTGACGCATTTGTGCGCGCCGGTGTTCATGTTCACGGCCGGCATCGGCGCGTATTTCTACCGGCGGAATGGGCGCACGCGCGCCCAGCTCTCGATGTTCCTCGTGACGCGCGGCCTGTGGCTGGTGGTGCTCGAGATCACCGTGATGCGCCTGGCTTACAACTTCAGCCTGTCGCAGGAGTATCCGTTCTTCCTGCTGGTGCTGTGGGGACTCGGCCTGTGCATGATCGCGCTGGCGGTGTTGATCTGGCTGCCCATCCCGCTGTTGGCTGTGATCAGCGTCGCGACCATCGTGCTTCATCATCTTGTTGGCGGCGGCCCCATCCTTCATCAGGTCGGGGCCATTCCGTGGGCCGGGCATCTCTTGATCGCGCCCTACCCGCTGATCCCGTGGGTGGCGGTGATGGCTCTTGGCTTCTGTTTCGGTCCCGTGCTGGAAATGCCGCCCGCTCGGCGAAGAGGCGTGTTGTTTCGACTCGGGGTCGCGACCACGATTGCGTTCCTGCTGGTGCGCGGGCTGAACGTGTATGGAGATCCGTCGCGCTGGGCATGGCAGTCAACGGCGGCGTATACGGTGTTGTCGTTTCTCAACACCACGAAGTATGCGCCGTCGCTCGCGTTCCTGCTGATGACGTTGGGCCCCGCATTGATCGTGCTCTCGGCATTCGATCGCATGACCTTCAGCCGGACCAATCCGCTGATCGTGTTCGGCCGTGTGCCGCTGTTCTATTTCGTGCTGCACTTCATTGCCGCGCACGCCGCGGCATTCGCGCTGGCAGTTGTGACCTATGGGACAGCGGCGTTCTCGTTCATGTGGCAACCGGTGCCGTCGATGGGCGGACCGGCGCAGTCATTTCCCTCGAACTTCGGGTGGGACTTGTGGGTCGCGTATGCCGTCTGGATCGCGATCGTCGCCGGGCTCTACCCGCTGTGCCGCTGGTTCGCAGGCGTCAAGGAACGGCGTCGGGATTGGTGGCTGTCGTACCTCTAACGCGCGAAGAGCGCGCTCAACGCTTGGTCGCGAGGGATTGCCGCCTGCGGCCTCCGCGGAGTGGCGACAACGCTGACGCGTTGCCGCCATCCTCTCGGGACACGGGAAACCGCATCTCGTTGGATTGCGCGCCTGCGCTGTGACGCGCGATTCCGATTGGAGAACGGGCCCGAACGGAATCGCGCGTGCAATCCGCTTCGCTCGACGCGGTTTCGGTGAATTCTAATCCGTGTCCCTCAAGTCGGCCGCAGCCGGCAATCCCTCGCGATGCGCTTCGCGCGCCCGGCGCGCGGGCCGGACGCCGTTCGATCCGGAGGGAGCGAGAGCGGGCGGGAGCCGCCGACTCCGAATGGAACGGGGAATCGAGGGCGGAGGCGGCGGGCAGGTTACTTGCCGGCAACATCGATGGTCGCAGCGAACGATGCAGGCTCGACCATCGATTTGCCCAGCCCTCTCGAGCGACCGGAGGAGCGAACGGCGTTCGGCAGAGACGCGCGCCGGCTAACCGAGCAAGATGCTACCGGCGATCTCCCGGACGATCTTCGCGGCAACTAGCGCGGTCAAATTGCCGAGATCCTGCGAGGGGTTGAGCTCGACGACGTCGGCGCCGATGATCGGGCCGCCGACCCCGTGAATCATCGACAGCACGTCGCGCACTGATAGGCCGCCGGGCTCGCGATGCGAGACACCCGGTGCGAACGCGGGATCGAGGCCATCGAGATCGATCGACAGGTAGACCGGTCCCGCGATCGATGGCCGTGCGCCGCCCGCGAAATGCTGCATCTCAATCGGATCGACGTTGAAGCGCGTGATCTGCTTGCGCTGATGCGGCGTCAGCGTCCGGATGCCGACTTGCACCAGCCGCGCGCACAAGCCCTCTTCCATGATCCGCGCGAACGGACAGGCGTGGGAAAAGCGATCGCCCTCGAACTCGTCGTAGAGATCGCCGTGCGCGTCGATGTGGAGAATGGTGACCCGGGGATGCACACGCGCGACCGCGCGCATGATTGGATGGGTGATCGAATGATCGCCGCCGAGCGCGATCGGCTGGAACCCGTTCTTCAGCGACAGCTCGATGCCGGCCTGGATCACCACGCGTGCGTTGGCCGCGTCGTCTGTCAGCGTGAGATCGCCGGCGTCGGCCAGTTGCGACAGATCGGCGCCGCGCTCGGTGTACTTGTTGCCGGCAGGTGAGTGGAGCGCCTGCCTGATCAGGGGCGGCGCAGAAGCCGATCCGCGCCGGAACGACGAACTCGCGTCATAGGGGACGCCGACGATCTGTGGGCGCGCTGTCACTGTGGTCCCGCCGGGTCGAGCTGCTGCGTGAAGATCCGTTGCCCCGCGGTGTTCACCAGCGCGACCGTTAGAGTTCTGGTGCGCGGCTCGCTTTCGAGTAGTCCGAAGAACTGCGTCTCCGGCCCGGGCGGGCGATTTGGTTTCAAGCCGGCCGGTGTGCCGGTAAATTTCACTTCGGGCCCGAACGTGCCGTCGAGGATGCCAGGCGCGAACGTGCCGGCATGCGCGGGGCCGGCAATGAACTCCCAGAACGAATCGAAATCCTTCGACGCCGCGCGCGCCGGATCGTAATGATGGGCGGCGCAGTAGTGGACGTCCGCGGTGATCCACACCACGTTACGCACGCGGCGCTCTTTCAACACACGCAACAGGTTCGCGATCTCGATCTCGCGTCCACGCGCCGCCGTGTTGTCGCCATTGGCCACCGCTTCATGATGGCCCGGTTGATGCGCAACGACGACGCCAAGCGGCATGTCGGCGGCGATGATCTTCCAGGTCGCCTTCGACCTGGCGAGCGCGTCGGACAGCCATTGGACTTGCCGCGAGCCGAGAAACGCGGTTTGTGCACTCGCGGTGTCCTGGAGGTTCTCGCCGTTGGCGCCGCGATACGAACGCATGTCGAGCGCGAACACCTCGAGCAACGGACCAACCGGCACCGACTGATAAATCACAGCGCCGGCGCCGCGATCCATCGTCACCGGGTAGTGCTCGAGGAAGGCCTGCCGGCCGCGCCCGGCCAGGACCGCGGCGCGCTTTTCGGTGAAGCGCGCGTCCGTCAGCACCTGCTCGTGATACCAGTTGTCGCGGACTTCGTGATCGTCCCACATCACGACCTGTCCCACCTGCGACGCGAAGCGGCGGTAAGGCTCGTCGAGCCGGTTGTAGAGGTGATTGCCGCGGTATTCGTCGAGCGTCTCCGCCACCTTGGACTTCGCAGCCGTCATCACGTTGCGCCACAGCGTGCCGTCGTCCAGCTTCACTTCGGGTGCCAGCGGACCGTCGGCGTAAATCGTGTCGCCGACGTGCACGAACAAGTCGGGATTGGTGTCGGCCATCGTCGCGAACAGTCGCATGCCGCCGCGCGCCGGATCGATCCCCCAACCCTGTCCGCAGACATCGGCGGTCCAGGCGACGCGCACCGGCCGTCCCTCCGCCGGGGCGGTCCGGAAATGTCCTGCCTGCGCTTCACTCGCCGTGCGCGAGCTGCTGACGTCCTCGAAGCGCACGCGATAGAAGACGTCCTGGCCGGCGCGCAGGCCGCCGATCCGCGCGCGCGCCGTTAATCCCGTCTCAGGCGTGGCGACGGTGCCGCGAACGCGCCGAAGGTTGCTGAACGTAGATGTCGTCGAATATTCGACGATCAGACGCGACGGCCGATCGACATGCGCCCAGACGATTGCGCCATCGCGGCCGGACGGCCCGGCGGCCACGCCGGCATCGACGACCGGCCGCGCTCGATCTGGCGTCACGATCGCCGGCGCCTGGGCAAACGCGTGCTGGCGTGGAACGGCGCTCCACGCCAGCAGGCCAAGGCTCCGGCTAACGAACTCTCGCCTGCGCACCTAGAACGTGTACTTAAGGCCGAGCTGCACGACGCGGCCGTCGTCGGCGGATGTGATCTGTCCAAACGGCGCCGTGCCGATCGTACCGTTCGGCTGACCGAAGCGCGGCTGGTTCCAGATGTTGAAGCCTTCAACACGAACCTGGATGCGGTGGCGCGTCGCGAAATCGAAGTTCTTGAAAATCGACAGGTCGGTGCGCTGGAATCCCGGGCCGCGCACCGCGTTGCGGCCGGCATTGCCCGGCCGCTCGCCGGTCTGCGCCCGCGACAGAGGAGTGAAGCAGGTCGTGTTGAAGTACTGCGCCGTCGTTCTCGGGCCGTCATTCGGATCGCACGTCACGTCTGGGCGCGACGTCATGTAGCGGATGTCGAGCACGGTGCCCTGCGTCACCGACAACGGGAATCCGGTCTGTGCCTGGAAGATCCCGTTCAATTGCCAGCCGCCGCCAATCGCGCGAAGCAGCGGCGCGGCCTGCTCGAGCCCCGGCAGCTCGTAGCCGAAGCTGACCACGAAGCGATGACGCGCGTCGAACAACGCCGGCCCTTTCTCGAATTCGAGCGCGCGCTCGAGGCTGGCGTCGTCACCCTGTATCACCGGCAGGACGGGACGCGCCTCGCCGCCGATGTTGAGGCCTGAGACGTGATCCGTCGTCTTGCCGAGCGTATAGCTGGCGAGAAAATTGAGGCCGCGAGTTGGCAGCATGCGCACGCTGGTTTGCAGGGAGTCGTACCACGACTTCGCCGCGGGGAACGTCGGACGCACCAACGCGAAGGCCGGCATCAGCCTGGTGCCGCGCGTCGTTTGTCCAGGCGTGAAGACGCCCGGATTGATCTCCATGAACATCGGCAGGTTGTGTCCGCGCGACCCGACGTACGAAATTTCCGTACCGACTCGCGTGAACAGCTGCCGCTGCACGCCGAGGTTGAAGTGATACGCGTAGGGTGACTTAAAATCGTCGCCCCAGCCGATGATGGTCAACGCCGCCGGAAATGGATTCGGCGGGCCGGCGACAGCCGCGAGCGGATCGGCGATGGTGATCGGCGTCGGCGTGTTCAATTCGATCAGCGGCGTGAAGGGCGGCGACAGCACGCCGCTCTGGAAAAAGTCGCCCTGGCCCGCGAGCGCGTCGTAAAACATTCCGAACGCGGAGCGGATGCTGGTGCGCCCATCGCCTTTCGGATCCCAGGCCACCGCGAACCGTGGCGCGATGTTGTTCGTGTCAGTCGGCACCACGCCGCGCGGCACATCGGGATCGCCGGGGTAGACCAGGCCGCGGGGCGCGGCCGGATACTTCTGCGACTGGACGCCGGTGCGGAACCCGGTGATCGCATCGTTGTTGTCGATGAACGGCGTCGGCAGCTCGTAGCGCACGCCAAGGTTCAGCGTCAGCCGCGAGGTAATGCGGAACTCGTCCTGCGCATAGCCGGCGAACAGCCAGCCGTAGCCCTCCTGGATCGACTGCTGCGTGGTGGCGCGCGCTTGCGCGGGCAGGCCAAGCAGGAAATCCGCCGCGGCGTTGCCGCTCAGGCCGCCGCTGAAGGTGAGATCGCCGTTAGGCCGATTGATGAACGCGATTCGCATCGCCTCGCGGCGGACGTCGGCGCCGAACTTGAGCGAATGGCGCCCCTTGATCCACGTCAGGTCGTCGGCGAACTGCCAGACGTGATTGACGCGATCGACGAACGGCTGCTGCGCGTCGCCGAGGGCGGCGTTGCCGCCGCCGAAGAATCCGCTGACGACGATCGATGGCAACCCCGCCGCGATCGGGTTGGTGTTGGCGAAGTTGATGCCGAAGCTGCGCGGGCTCAGGCCGCTCGTCACCGCCGGGTTGGCGGCGATGCGATTCACCGAGAAGCGCGCCTGGTTGACGAGGCTCGAGTTGACGACGAAGTTATGCGACACCAGGCCGTCCTGCAGCGTGGCGACCGCGCGCTGATCGATCGGCGCAATGATGCGCGGCGTCAGGCGATCGGTGTCGCTGCGCATGTAGCGTCCGAGCATCGACTGCCGCGATCCCATCTGCACGTCGAAGCGCACGCCGAACTGATCGCGCGTGTCGGTGACCGTCGGCGAGGTGATGTAGCGATTGCCCGCGGAGTTGGGCAGCGGCACGAAGTCCCGCAGCAGCTGCGCGGCCGCCGGGCTGATCCGCGACGCCGGAATGAGGTTGCCGGCGAACGGTTGCCCGGTGAGCGGATCGCGAATGGCGGCGCCAGCCGAGAAATCGCCGTCGCGCTGCGCCTGCGACGGCACCAGGATGTTCTGTGTGATGCCGCTGTCGTTGCGGTAGCCCTCGTAGTAGCCGAATCCGAACAGCCGGTTGCGGAGCAACGGGCCGCCGAAGGCCGCGCCGAACTGGTTCTGCTTCAGCTCCGGCTTCGCCTGCGTCTGCGGCGCGAAGTAGTTGCGCGCATTTAGCGCATCGTCACGATTGAACTCCCAGAGCGAACCCGTCAGCGTGTTGCTGCCCGACTTGGTCACGACGTTGACGACCGAACCCGCGTTGCGGCCGTACTCGGCGGAGAAGGCGTGCGTGAGGATCTTGAATTCCTGGATCGCGTCCGGCGGCGGCCGCAGCACGAAGCCGGTGTTGAAGGTGTCGTTGTTGGTCGCGCCATCCATCAGGAAGTTGTTCGACTGATTGCGCATGCCGTTGACGTTGAAGCCGCCGGTCGCATTGCCGAAACCACCGGGCGTCGCGTCACCCGACTGTCCGCCCAGGCCGCCCGGAGGCGCGACGACGCCTGGGATGAGCGTGCCGAGCTGCGTAAAGTTGCGCCCGTTCAACGGCAGGTCCACGACCTTTTGCTCGTCGATGACGATGCCATGGGTCGCGTTGCTGGTTTCGACGAGCGAAACTTCCGCCACGACCACCGTGGTCTCGGTCAGCCCGCCGATCTCGAGTTGAAATGTCACGCGCGCCGTTTCCGTCACGGTGACGCGGATGTCGTTGCGTTGCTGGGTGCGGAAGCCCTGGAGCGACGCCTTGACGCCGTAGTTGCCAGGCGCCAGCGACGGGATCGTGTAGAGGCCGTCGGCGCTGCTGATCGCGGAGCGCACGACGCCGGTGGCCGTGTTGGTCGCTTCGACGGTCACGCCGGGCAGCACGCCCCCCGTCGAATCGGTGACGGTGCCGTTGATCTGACCACTCGCCTGGGCTCGCGCCCACGCAGGCGCGAACACGTTGAAGATGACTGCAGCAATGATCACGACGCGTTTCATCGTCAACCCCCTGATCCCTGATCCCTGATCCCTGATCTACATTCCCGGTGGAGTAAATCGACCATCGGCGGCCAGCCAGCCGCCATCGGCGTACACGATCGTGCCCGTCACATAGCTGGCGGCGTCCGACAGCAGGAAGATCGTCGGTCCCGCCATCTCCGAGGCCTGCGCCCAGCGATTCATCGGGTTCTTCATCGCGTAGGCGTTGTACCACTCGGGGTTCTCTTTGATCGGCGCCGTCAGCGGCGTTTCGATCACGCCCGGCCCGACCGCATTGACGCGCACGCCACGCGTGCCCCATTCGGCGGCCGCCGTTTTCGCCAGCTGCAGGATGCCTGACTTGGTCATCGAGTACACGGACTGGCCGGGTTCGGTGACGATCGAGCGGATCGACGAGAACAACACGATGCTGCCGAAGCCTTGCGGCACCATCAGCCTTCCCGCTGATTGCAGCACGTTGAAGGTGCCGCGCAAGTTCACCTGCACCACCCGGTCGAACTCGTCGCCGGAATATTTCAGGATCGGCTTGCGGACGTTGATCGCGGGCGTGCAGACGACGCCGTCGAGACGGCTGTGCGTCGATGCGGCTTTCACGATCGCATCGTTGACCGAGGTCATGTCGGTGATGTCGATGGTGCCGGTGTCGGACTTGCCGCCGGCCGTTTTGATCATTGACGCCGTGGCCGCCGCGGTGTCCGCGTGAATGTCGAGGCACCAGACGTGCCCGCCTTGCTGTGCCGCACCGAGCGCGACCGCCTGGCCGATGCCGGAGCCGGCGCCAATGACGGCGATGGTCTTGCCTTCCAGGCTGAAGAGGTTTTTCATCAGGGTCTTGGGTCTTGGGTCGTGGGTTCTATTGTTTCTTCAGATCGCGGGCGGCTGGAATGTTTGGAAGGCCCGTGGCTTCGGTGGCGGCGCGCACGATGGCGCGGGCCATCACGTCGGCGGCGAGCGCGCCGATCTGTGTGATGTCTACGTCGCCGGTCCATTGCCCGGTCGCGAGCGCGAACACGGTGTCGCCGTCGCCAACCGTGTGCGACGGATAGATCGCCCGCGCGAACCCGTCGTCGGCCATCAGCGCCATGCGATTGGCCTGCGTCTTGGTGAGGCGCGCGTTGGTGGCGACGAGGCCGATGGTGGTGTTCTCACCGGCGCGCGGCCGCGGACCGGTCTGGCCGGTGCGCAGCAGCGTGCGCGCGTCGGCGAAGGTGCCATCGGGATTGCGGACGCCGGCGACGATCCTGCCGGTGTCGGGATCGATGATGTCGCCGACGGCGTTGACGGCGACAATTGCGCCGACGCTCAAACCGTTGGCCAGCGTGATGCTATAGCTGCCGACGCCCGCTTTCATCGATCGGCCGCCGCCGCCCGACTTGCCGACCGTGGCTCCGGCGCCGGCGCCAATCGAGCCTTCCGCCACCGGGCCGCTGGTCGCGGCAGCGGTGGCGCGATATCCGCAATCCGCGGTCGGCCGAATCTTCGGATTGCCGCCGACCGCCAGGTCAAACAGAATCGCCGCCGGCACGATCGGCACCTTGGCGATGCGGACGTCCCATCCGATGTTGTGTTCTTCGAGCCACTTCACCGTTCCGCTCGCGGCATCGAGACCGAATGCGCTCCCGCCCGACAACACCACGGCGTTGACCTTGTCGACCATGTTGGACGGATCGAGCAAGTCCGTTTCACGCGTGCCCGGTGCGCCGCCGCGCTGCGAGACCCCGCCCGCCGCGCCGTCGCCGTCGACGAGGATCACCGTGCAGCCGGTGGGCCGCTCGCTCAACGTGTGATGCCCGACTTTGATCCCGGCAACGCCCGTCAGAGTGGTGTTCGCCGCCGGCGTCGACTGAGCGTGGCTGACCGCGCACAACGCGACGACGAGGGCGAACGATGCGATGGCCTTCATGAAGCTCTCCCGGAACGAATGATATCCGACCCGCCTTCGCGCTGCGCGCTCCGGCGCGGCAAGCCTGCGGCTTGGCCTGGTCGTTATACGATGACGGCGTGCAAATCGAGCGCGTCCTTGCCGAGGTCGATCGGGCGAGGGACGAAATCGTCGACTTCGCCGCGCGGCTGGTCCGCATTCCAACCGTCAACCCCCCCGGCGCCGAGTACGAGGCCTGCGCCCGCGTCATCGGTGACGAGCTGCGCCTGCATGGCGCCGAGGTGCAGGTGCTGCCGGCGATCGGCCGCGTCGAGCACACGCCTGCCTATCCCCGCGTCAACGTCCTCGGCCGTATCGAAGGCACCGCGCCGGGTCCGGCGATCCACTTGAACGGGCATTTTGATGTGGTGCCGGTGGGCCTTGGCTGGACGCGCGACCCGTTCGGCGGGGAAGTCGTGGACGGCCGCTTGTACGGCCGCGGTTCCTGCGACATGAAAGCGGGCCTTGCCGCGGCGGTGTTTGCCGCGGCCGCGATTCGCCGCGCCGGTGTCGCACACGCGTCGCCGATCGAAATCAGCGGCACTGTTGATGAAGAGAGCGGCGGCTTCGCCGGTGTGGCCTGGCTCGCCGAGAATCGCTTTCTGTCGCGCGAGCGCACCAAGGCGGTGATCATTCCGGAGCCGTTCGGTGTCGATCGCGTGTGCGTCGGCCATCGCGGCGTCTACTGGTTCGAGGTGATCGCCGAAGGCCGGATCGCCCACGGCAGCATGCCGTATCTCGGCGTCAACGCCGTTGAAGGCATGTCGCACCTGCTCGACCTGGTTCGCGACGAGCTCGGCCCGGCGCTCTTCGAGCGCGTCACCGCGATGCCGGTGGTTCCGGAAGGATCGCGGCACGCGACCATCAACATCAACGGCATCGACGGCGGGCAACCCGTCGACGATGTGCAGAGCCCGTGCGTGGCCGATCGCTGCCGCGTCGTGTTCGATCGCCGATTCCTGCTGGAAGAGGGCCTCGAGAAAACGCGCGCCGAGATCGCCGCGCTGGTCCAGAAGGCGCAGTCGCGCATGCCCGCGGTGAAGTTTTCGATTGCAGACCGTTTGATCTTCGAGCCGACGCGCGCTCCGGAAGACGCGCCGCTGGTCGCCGCCCTGACCGGTGCGATCGAACAGGTGACCGGGCGCAAGGCGGCCCTGGTCGCGAGCCCGGGTACGTATGATCAGAAGCACGTGGCGCGCATCGCCGGCGTCCCGGAGTGCGTCGCCTACGGCCCGGGTGAACTGGCGATGGCGCACCAACCCGATGAATACTGCAGCGTCGACGACATCGTCAGCTGCACGAAAGTGTTAGCGCTCGCGGTTCTGAGATTGGCAAACTGACATGACTACCAAGATTGATACGAGCATGACCGGCCCGGAGATGGTGACGCTCTCGAAGCAGCATTCGCTGTACGAGTGGTCCGCGCAGGCGCACGTCGATCCGATTCCCGTCGCGAAAGCAAAGGGCATCTACTTCTGGACGCCGGAAGGGAAGCGATTCATCGACTTCAATAGCCAGTTGATGTGCGTCAACATCGGCCACGGCGATCCGCGCGTCATCAAGGCGATCCAGGATCAGGCCGCGGTGCTGTCGTACGCCAACCCGTTCATGGCGACCGAGGTGCGCGCCAGGCTGGGGCAGAAGCTCGCGCAG
>JAYWEJ010000100.1:0-4945 GCA_043779345.1 Acidimicrobiia bacterium
GCGGCGGCTACGGCCACGGCGCCTGCCGACAGGAACTCCCGGCGAGTGACGGCTGCGGAATCGCGCATAAGGGAACGCATCCTAGCACGGTGACGCTGGTCAGCGCGCGACCGCGGCAACCTCGCCTTGGGTGGACCTCTTGCGGCTCATGAGGCCTGCGGTCACGCGCAGAAGGCTCAGAATCCTACTTTCGTGTTACGGAATGAGGCGGAGCTCCTTACCCATTTGCACCGCCTGGGTTCTCCGTTTCGCGCCGAGCTTGTCGAAAACGCGGCTGGAATGCGTCTTGACCGTGTTTTTGCTCACGAACACGCGCTCGGCACTCTCCTTGTTGCTGAGGCCTTGCGCGATCAACTCGAGGATTTCGAGCTCACGTGGCGTGATGCCAAGGGATTCGAGCCTGCTCTCATCGCGGACAAACCCGGCGGGCGCGGGGACCATGACCTCCCGCACCACCACGGTTTCGGTGGTGCGCGTCAGCTTGCGTCCGAGCCAGATCCCGACCGTGGCAAAAACAGCGGCCACGATGCCGCCGTAAATTTCACGCGAGTGCTCCAGCACGAGCCATCGGTACTCGATCGCTTTCAGACCAGCGATCAACACGCCGCCGACCAGCCCGTAAAGCAGGACGTGCTTCCACATTTCGTGGAGCGTAGCAGCGAGTATGACGGTATCGCCAGCGTTGCTCGGCGAAGCCACTGGGGTCGTTCCGTAGGAACGGCCCGCTTGAGATATCGAACTTGCGCGCCATTAGATGCGTGGCAGCGCGCCGATTTCCCTGTAGAGATACGCGGACGCGATCACGCCGCCGTGGAAGTTGCCGAGATCGAGCTTCTCGTCGGGCGCGTGCGCGTTCTCGTCGGGCAGGCCGATACCGAACAGCACGCACGGCACGCCGAGCTCTTCCTGGAACGTCGAGACCACCGGGATCGATCCGCCTTCGCGATTGAAGACCGGGCGCTGGCCGAAGCCCAGCTCGATGGCGCGGCCGGCCGCCTGCACGAAAGGATTGTCGAACGCCGTCATCCACGGCTTGCCGCCATGCATGCGCGTGATCTTGAGCTCGACCGTCTTCGGCGTGACCTTCTTCAGATATTCCTCGAACAGGTCGCCGATCTTCTTGGGATCCTGGTTCGGCACGAGCCGCATGCTGCACTTCGCCATCGCCACCGCCGGCAGCACCGTCTTGGCGCCTTCACCGGTGAATCCTGACAGCAGGCCGTTGACCTCGAAGGTCGGCCTCGCCCAGACGCGCTCGAGCGTGCTGTAGCCGGTCTCGCCGAACAGTTTCGGCGCGCCGAGCTCCGCCTTGTACTTCTTCTCGTTGAACGGCAGCTTTTCCCATTCAGCGCGCTCTTCGGGCCTCAGCTCCACCACATCGTCATAGAAGCCGTCGATCTTGACGCGGCCGCTCTTGTCCTTCATCTGCGACAGCACCTGCGCCAGCACCATCGCCGGATTGGCGACCGCGCCGCCAAACGAACCGGAATGCAGGTCCGACTTGCTGCCGCGGAGATCGATCTGGAAGTAGGTCAGGCCGCGCAGGCCGTAACAGATCGAGGGAATGCCGCGATCGAACATCGGCGAGTCGGAGATGACGACGACGTCGGCCTTGAGCTGATCCTTGTGCGCCTTGATGAAGTTGTCGAGATTGGCGCTGCCGACTTCCTCTTCGCCCTCGATCAGGAACTTCATGTTGACGGGCAGGTTGCCGTTCTGCTTGAGGTGCGCCTCGACGGCCTTGAAGTGCATGAACACCTGGCCCTTGTCGTCTGCCGAGCCGCGCGCGTAGATCTCGCCGTCGCGGATGGTCGCTTCGAACGGCGGCGAGGTCCACAGGTTCAGGGGATCGACCGGCTGCACGTCGTAGTGGCCGTAGAACAGGATCGTCGGCTTGCCGGGGGCGCCAAGCCACTCGCCGTAAACGATCGGGTGCCCCGGCGTTTCCTCGAGGCGGCAATTCTGCAGCCCGATGCGGCTCATCTCGTCGCGCGTCCATTCGGCGCACTGGCGCACGTCGCCCTTGTGCTCGGGCAGCGCGCTAATGCTCGGGATCGCGAGGTAGCGCTTCATCTCGTCGATGTAGCGATCGCGATTTACGTTGATGAAGTCGACGACTTTGTCCATAGGTGTAGGCCAATAGGCGAATAGGCCAATAGGCGAATAGCCAATTTAGTTCCTATTGGCCCATCGGCCTATAGGCCTTTTGGCCTTTCAGCCAATGGTATCCGTAGATCGAGAGCCCGTCAGCATATCTACGGCGGCCGTCAAACGCTCGAGGTTGAAGGGCTTCATGAAATACGTGCAGCGGGATTGATCGAGGAACTGGCGCGTGTCCCCGCCGTCGATGTCCCCGGTGATGAACACGAACCGGCGCGCCATCTCCGGCCGGATCTGGCAGACGCGGCCGTAGAGCTCCTGGCCGCTCAGTTCCGGCATCTTGACGTCGCAGATGACCGCGTCGTAAGCGGTGCGCTCGAGCATGACCAACGCCCGCCTCGACAATGTCGTGCTCTCGACGTCGTAGCCGGCGCCGGCCAGCACGCGTCGCACCAGTGCCGCATTCGACTCTTCATCGTCCACGACCAGTGCCTTGCGCCGGCGCGGCGTCACCTCCACCTCGTCTTGCGGAGGCGCCATCATCGCGTATGTCGGCGCGGGCTGGGCCAGGCGCGTCTCGGCCGCCGGCGGCGGCACCAGGCCGGTGCTGGACGCGACCATCAGCGATTCCGCCATCACCGGCAGTTCAATCGTGAACACCGCCCCGCCGACGCCGCCGTTGCGGGCGGTGATGTGGCCGCCATGTTCGCGGACGATGCCGTAGCAGACGGACAGGCCGAGGCCGGCGCCCTGGCCGACCTCGCGGGTCGTGAAGAACGGATCGAAGATGCGCGTCAGATCCTCATCCTTCAAGCCGCTGCCGTTGTCCGCGACCTCGACAAAAATACGCTCCGGCTCGCTCTGCATCCGCGTCGCGATCCTGATTTCTCCGCGCGCCTTCTCGGGCACTCTTCGACTCAGCGATTTACCTTCACGCCGTGCCGCGATCGCAGCTTCGGCGTTCTGGATCAGGTTCACGATGACGTCTTCGAGACGCGCCGAATCGATGTAAACGAGCGGCAACCTGACGGTCGCGGCCAGCCTCAGGTCGATGCCGCTGCCGTGCAGGTTGGACTCCCGCGTGGCGATGGCGTCGCGGACGACGCGGTTGATCTGCTGCCAGCCGCGCGCGGAGGTGTTCCGCCCGGCGAAGGTGAGGAGGTTGCGGACGATACCGGCGGCGCGGTTCGCGTTGTCGCGGATGGCGCGCAGCTCGTCGGCCTCGAGCGAGGCGGGCTTGGTCGCCAGCATCAACTCGGCGTAGCCGAGCACGCCTTGCAGCGGATTGTTCAATTCGTGCGCGACGCCCGAGACGAGTTGGCCGACGGCCGCCAGCTTCTCGCGCTGCACCAGTTGTTGCTTGGTCGTCGCCAGGTCCTGCCCGGCGCGGATCAGCGCCCGCCGCGACAGGAATTCGCGCGCCACCACCACGATGCCGAAGGGAATCATCCAGGCGAGCGCCACGCGCGTCCGCAGCGCTTCCAGCTCCGGCGCGGCGCCGAACAGCCTGCGCGCGGCTTCGTCGACGACGGGAATCGCGATCAGGAGCCCGATGGCGATCAGCGAGACCATCGGCAGCTTCGACAGCGCCGGCGCTTCGTCTTCAGGCTCGAACAGTCCGGCGTCGTGCGCCCATGCCGCTGAGACCAGCAGCACCGCATACGGAACCATGTAGACCATGTCCCACAGGCTGCCGGTCGTATTCGATCCGCTCGGGTCGATGGCGTCGTTGAGGATGCCGCCGGCGAAAATGGTGGCGAGGCCCGCGGCGTAGATGCCCAGCATCGTCCGCCACGCATCGGATCGCGCCGTCCGCCACACCCACATCGCCCACATCGCCAGCAGCAGGTTCTTGGCGTTCTGCAGCTGCCGGAAATTCTCGTCGTAGAGGTCGGTGGAGCCCCCCGACACCGCGATCGTGACGACGAAGAAGGTGTAGATGAAGGCGCCAAACAGCGCGATCAGGATCAGGTCGAGCAGGACGATGTCGAAGAGCCAGCGCGGACGATCGCGCTCCGGGCGGCCGTAGAGCGCGGCGGCGAGCGGAATGCTCGACACGAAAAAGATCGGATCGGTCGGCGACACCACCGGCACGCCCTGGCCGAAGACGTCGATGTAGGTCCAGAGCGCCTGCCCGGCACCCCACACCACGCCGTGCACGGCGTTCATGTTCCAGAACGCGCGCACCTGGCCGCGGCTCCGCCGCGCCAGCCAGAACGTGAAGGCCGCGTAGGCAAACGGCGGGATCAGCTGTGCGACATCGCCAAGGGCGACGAGACGCTGTTCCGTCGCGACTGAAAGCACGGCGTAGACCAGCAGGAACGCCGCCGCGGCGATGCCAACCGTACGCACCATGAAGGGCACAAGTATAGTCGCGACCGCTAGGCGAGGACCCAGCGATCGCCGTCATGCCGGGCGCGGCCGTCGTCTTCGAGCTTTTGCAAATGGGCGAGCATGCTCTCGTGCGCCATCGGCAGCAGCGCCGCGTCGAGCGCGGGATAGATCTTCGCGGTAATTGATGCGACGGTCGAGCCGCCGGCGGCGAGGGCGCCCAGCACCTGTTCCTCCCGCTGCGCGCGATGCTCGATGTACCTGTGAATGACCGCGGCCGGATCGTCGATCACCGCGCCGTGCGCGGGCAGCGCTCGCGCGGGGTTGAGCCGCAGCATCCGATCGAGCGATCGCAGGTACGCCGCAAGGCTGCCGCCGTGTGACGCGGGAATGACGACCGTGCTGCCCTGCACCAGCATGTCGCCCACGAACAGCGTCCGCGAGTCCGCGTGCCAGAACGTCAGGTGATCGGGCGCGTGCCCCGGCAGATGCAGGACGGTGAGCGGACCGTCAT
>JAYWEJ010000101.1:0-4939 GCA_043779345.1 Acidimicrobiia bacterium
TTGGCGACGCAGGCCGCGCGCTGGAGCAAAGTACTGGCGGAAGCCGACGAATCGGCGCTGGGCGACATCTGCTACACCGCGAATACCGGACGCGCGCACCTCTCGCATCGCCTGGCGTTGATTGCGACGTCCTGCGAACAGGCATCGGCGCAGCTGGCGTTGGTCGCCGCGGGGCAGCAGCCGCGGGACGTGGCGCGCGGGCACGTGACGTCGTCCGACCGGTTGAAGGTGGCGTTCCTGTTCACGGGGCAGGGATCGCAATACGCCGGCATGGGGCGGCGGCTCTACGAGACGCAGCCGACCTTCCGCGCGGCGATGGATCGCTGCGATGCGGCGTTGCGGAGCGTGCTCGATCGGCCGCTGCTGTCGGTGATCTACCCGGCGCAACCAAGCGACGCGACCATCGACGAGACGGCGTATACGCAGCCTGCGCTCTTCGCCCTCGAGTACGCGCTGGCGGAACTGTGGCGGTCATGGGGCGTCGCACCGGGCGCCGTGCTTGGTCACAGCATCGGCGAGTACGTGGCGGCAACGCAGGCGGGCGTGTTTACTCTCGACCAGGCGATCGCGTTGGTCGCTGCCCGAGGACGGCTGATGCAGTCGCTGCCTGCGGGCGGCGCGATGGCCGCCGTGCTGGCCGATGAGCCAACGGTTCGCGCCGCGCTCGAGGCCCAGGGTGGTCTTGTCGCGATCGCCGCCATCAACGGTCCGCGCAACATCGTCATCTCGGGCCCGGCGAAAGCCGTCGCGGGCACGCTCGCCCACCTCGATTCGATCGGCGTTGCGGCGGAGCAGCTCACCGTGTCGCACGCGTTTCACTCGGCGCTGATGGATCCGATCCTCGATGACTTCGAGCGGGCCGCGGCCGCCGCGCGACCGGGTCCCGCCAACCTGGCCTTGGTGTCAAACCTGACAGGCAAGCTGGCGCGAAGGGAGTTCGCTGACCCGCAGTACTGGCGTCGGCATCTACGCGAACCCGTGCTGTTCGCCGCCGGCGTGGCGACCCTGTACGAGCAAGGGTACCGCGTGTTCGTGGAGATGGGGCCTCGTCCCGTGTTGTGCGGGATGGCGCAGCGCGCGGTCGCTGCCAAGGACGTCACCTGGCTGCCGTCATTGCGTCACGGGCGTGACGACTGGTCACCGATGCTGGAGGCACTGCGACACCTGTACGTGCGCGGCGCCGCGATCGACTGGAACGGCGTCCATCGCGACTACGCTCGCCGCAAACTCTCGCTGCCGACGTATCCGTTCGAACGCGCGCGCTACTGGGTACCCGAGCGTCGAGGTGACGGGTCGCCCCGCGGCAAGGCTGCCGGGCATCGCCTGCTCGGACCGGGCGTCCGTACGGCGTTAGGACCGGTTATCTTTTCGAGTGCGATCGGGACGGAGAGCCATCCTTTCCTGATCGATCACCAGAAGCACGGCGTCGCCATCTTCCCGGCGACCGCTTATCTCGAAATGGGCATTGCGGCGGCGCGCGAAGCGCTCGGCGCCGGTGCCCATGTCTTCGAAGAGTTGGTCATCACCGAACCGCTGGCGCTTGGTCCGGAGGCCGTCGACGTCCAGGTGATCGTGACGCCGGCCGAGCACGGAGCGTCGACGTTTCAGTTGTTCAGCCGGGATGGCTCCGCGCTTCACTCGCCAGACCAGTGGCGTGAGCATGCCGGGGGCATTCTGCGCGCGTCCCCGGAGCTCCCGACTGCCTCCGACGCGCTCGATGCGGTGCGGGCGAGATGCGCGCAGCCGCAGCCCCTCGACAACTATTACGAGACGATGCTCGCCGACGGTCACGGATATGGACCAGCCTTCCAGGGCATTGTTGGGTTGTGGCGCGGCGAGTCGGAGGCGCTCGGCCGCATCGAACTGCCGGACGAGGTCAAGGGCGATGCGTCCGCGTATCGCCTGCACCCGGCATTGCTCGACGCCTCGATACAGATCCTCAGCGCGGGGGTGCCGGATGACCTCAAGGGGAAATCCACGGGCGAGACGTTTCTTCCCGTCAGCCTTGGCCGCTTCCGCGTATACATCGACGGCGCTGACCGAGCCTGGAGCCACGTGAGGCTTCGCGACTTGGAGCCGGATGGCTTTGTCTGCGATGTGAGACTGTACGACGATTCCGGACGGGTGATTGCGGAGGTGGTTGATGTCTACAATCGGCGCGCGCGCGCGGCGGCGCCGCTGACCGCGCCATCGCTTTGCGAGGTCGCGTGGCGCATGAAGCCGCTCGACGCCGGCAACGACCGGCTGCCGGCGGCCGGTGCATGGATGCTCTTCGGCAACCGCGACGGTTTCACGACCGGCCTCTCTGACCGGCTGAGCCAGCGCGGCCTGCGAACCATCGTGGTGGAATTGGGCGACGCGTACCAGCCGCTCGATGAATCCGGGAACATGGCGATCGACGCATCCGAACCCGAGCAGTTCCGCCGCGCCCTCTCCGAGCTGCATGCCGACGCCGGTCCGATACAGGGTGTCGTATATATGTCGGGCGTCGGCGAGGCGGCGCCTGGGCAAACTGACGCCACCGCTGCCGATGCCGGCGTCGCATCGTTCTCGACGTCGCTGCGGACCGGGTCCGAATCGCTCCTCTATCTGGCACAGGCTCTGGGAACGACCGAGGTCGAGGATCCGCGCCGCTTCTGGATCGTGACGTCCGGCGCGGTGGCGGTGAGTGATTCTCCGCGCCCGATTGAGATCGCCAAGGCGCCGCTGTGGGGCCTTGGCAGGACCGTCGCTGTCGAGCATGCCGATTGGCGCTGCACGCTTGCGGATCTCGATCCGCGCGCCCCGGAGGAAGATCTCGACCGGCTTTGCGAGGAGTTGCTCCGCTCCGGCCCAGAGACTCAACTCGCGTTCCGCGATGGACTGAGATACGTGGCGCGGCTCGTGCCGGGTGAGTGGTCGATTGCGGCGGGCGAAGAGCGGGGAACCTCCCAACCCCTCACGCTCACGATCACCGAGCGCGGAACCCTCGATAAGCTGGCACTCGTCGCGGCGCCGCGGCGGGCTCCGGCGGCGGGCGAGATCGAGGTCGCCGTGGTTGCCGCGGGACTCAACTTCCGCGACGTGCTGAACGCCTTGGGCATGTACGAAGGCCCCGAAGGACCGCTCGGCAATGAGTGCGTGGGCCGAGTGGTGGCTGTCGGGCCGGGCGTCGAGACGCTGAAACCCGGTGACGAGGTGATGGGCATGGCGCTCGCCTCCTTCAGCCACTTCGTGACGGCCCCGGCCGCCGGGTTCGTCCGCAAGCCCAGGAATCTCGGTATGGAGGCGGCCGCCACCATCCCGCTGGCGTTCTTGACCGCCGAGTACGGGCTGAATCGGCTGGCACGGATGAAGGCCGGCGATCGCGTGTTGATTCATGCCGCGGCGGGCGGCGTCGGCGTTGCGTGCGTGCGCCTAGCACAGCGCGCCGGCGCCGAGATCTTCGCGACCGCCGGGAGCCTTGAGAAGCATGCCTTCCTGAAGTCGCTCGGTGTCCGGCACGTGATGAGCTCGCGGACGCTCGACTTCGCGGAAGAAATTCATCGGCTGACGGGCGGCGAAGGCGTCGACATCGTCATGAACTCGCTGGCCGGAGAGTTTATCGAGAAAAGCCTGTCGGCCACGGCGAAGGGCGGGAGGTTCATCGAGATTGGCCGGGTCGGCATCTGGACCGCCGAGCAGATGGCCGCGGCCCGGCCGGATGTCGAGTACTTCCCGATCGTGGCGCTTCGCCACGACAACCTGGGCTTGATCCAGCCGATGCTCGCGGAGCTGGCCGCTGCGTTCGAGAACGGTCAGCTCGAGCCGCTTCCGCGCCGGACGTTCGCCCTGAAGAACGCCCTTGACGCCTTCCGCTACATGGCACAAGCAAGGCACATCGGCAAGGTCGTGCTGTCAATCGACAGCCGAGAACCTGCGGCCGCGCCGTTGCTGCATGCCGATGCGAGCTATCTCGTTACCGGCGGACTCGGTGCGCTCGGTCTCAACGTCGCGCGATGGATGGTGGCCGGCGGCGCAAGGCAGATCGTGCTGACCGGCCGCAGCGCGCCCGGCGCCAAGGCATCGGAAGCGATTCGCCAGATGGAGGCGGCCGGCGCCGTCGTGCGGATTGTGGGCGCTGACGTGTCGTCCGCCGCCGACATGAATCGGCTGTTCGATGAGATCGCGGCTCACATGCCACCGCTTGCCGGCGTTGTACACGCGGCAGGCGTGGTGGACGACGGCATGTTGCGGCAGCAGACGTGGCCGCGGTTCGAGCGCGTGTTCGGCCCCAAGATTCTCGGCGCGTGGCACCTGCACCAGCACACCCGGGCGTCGTCCCTGGACTTCTTCGTCATGTTTTCGTCGATGGTGTCCATTCTCGGCGGTCCCGGTCAGGGCAACTACGTCGCGGCCAACGCATTCCTGGACGCGTTGGCGCACCATAGGTGCGAATTGGGGCTGCCCGGTCTGGCGATCAACTGGGGCCCGTGGCAGGGCGACGGCATGGCCGGCCGTGTCACCCAGCGGGATCTGGCGCGTTGGGCCGAGCAGGGACACGGCCTGATTCAGGTGGAGCAGGGGCTCGAGATCCTCGGCCGTCTTCTGGCGCGCCCGCCCGCTGCGCAAGTCGCTGTGCTTCCGGTCGACTGGTCCAAGCTGTTCCGGCAGTTTCCCGACCGCAGTGAGCCGCGCATGCTCGCGGAGCTTGCCGACCGCTACGCCAGGCCAACGGCGGCGGCGCCGGTGCGCAAGCAGCGCCTGGCCGACACCGTTGCAGCGGCGGCGCCGAACAGAAGAGCGGCGGTGGTCATCGCGTTCGTGCGCGACGAAGCGTTGAAGGTACTAGGCCTCGATACGGCGACGACGATCGATTTTCGGCAGCCGCTGCGGGAGTTCGGCCTCGACTCGTTGATGGCGGTGGAATTGCGAAATGTCATGGCCGGCGCAGTCGAGCGGACGCTGCCGGCGACCCTGC
>JAYWEJ010000102.1:0-4912 GCA_043779345.1 Acidimicrobiia bacterium
CGACGATGGTGAAGCCCTGCCGCATCACCATCGTCAGCACGTCGCGCGGGTTGGCGCCGATCGCCATGCGCACGCCGATCTCACGCGTCCGGCGGGCGACCGAGAACGCGATCACGCCGTAGAGGCCTATCGCGGCGAGCAGCGTGCCGAGTCCGCCGAACGCGCCGGCAAGCATGGCGCCAACGCGGGCCGGCATCAGGCTCATCCCCATGTTTTGCGCCATCGTCGTGTTGCCCATGAACACCAGGCCCGGCTCCATGGCGAGCAACTCGCGGCGCATGCTGACGAGCAGCGCGTCCGCGCTGCCGGTGGTTCGGGCCACGAGGTACTTGTAGCTGGGATTCGGGCGCTGGGCGTCGGCGAAATAGGCGAACGGGTATGGCTTCTCGAGCACGCCGTGATGCTTGTGATCGCCGTTGACGCCGACGATGCGATAGGTGCGCGATTGCGTGCCGTTGAGGACCTGCAGCGTGTGGCCAACGGCGGATTGGTTCGGCCAGAAGGTTCGTGCCATCGTGTGGTTGATCACGGCCACCTCGGGGCTGCCGGCGAGGTCGGACTCGGCAAACCCCCGACCTTCGATGATCGGGACGCCGAGCGCTTCGAGGTAGGTGGGCGAAATCATGTTGTTCTCAATGGTCTCGCCGCGCTGCCCTTCACTGTAGGTGCGGCTGTCCACGCGCATCTCGCTCTGGCTGAAGTTGAACGCGAACGGCAGCGAGGGCGACGCGAAGCCGGCCGACTCCACGCCGGGCAGCGCGCGCACCCGCGTCAGCGCTTCGCGCCAAAACACCTCGCTCCGCTCCGGGCGGTAGCGAACCATGTCGGTATCGAGCGAGATGGCGGCGACGCCGCGTGCATCGAAGCCGACATCGGCATGTTGCGACGCGCCAAGACTCCTCAGCAGCAACCCCGCGACCACCAGCAGGACGGCCGTCAGCGCGACCTGGCTGACGACCAGCGCATCACGAAGCGCGAAACGGCGGCGGCCGAACTTGCCAGCCGGTGCTTCACCGCGCAGATCGCCGACGAGGCTGGGAGCGGACGCTTTCATGGCCGGCAGAAGGCCAGCGAGTAGTCCCGTGATGGCCGCGACGAAAATCGAGAACGTCAGCACGCGCGCATCGATCCGCAAGTCGAAGGCGACGTCGACAGGAAGCGGCAGCTTGATGCCTTGCAGGCCCTGCACGAGCGCCCACGCCAGCGCGACGGCCGCGACCGCGCCGAGCGTGCCCAGCAACGCCCCTTCCACCAGCAGCTGCTGAATCAGGCGGCCGCGGCTCGCGCCAATCGCGAGGCGCACGCTGATCTCACGCCGGCGCGCCGACGCTCGCGCCAGCAGCATTCCGGCGACGTTCGCGCAGGCGATCAGCAGGACCAGCCCGACCACCGTCATCAGGCCGGCCGCCCCGATCGACAGGATGCCGCCGGCCTGAGGGACCAGCAGCCGGACGTCCTCGGTCGGCACCGCCGAGATCTTGCGATCCGTGTTGGTCGGCAGGTTCGCCGCTTCGAGCTGGCGGCCGATCAACGCGACGCTCGCATTGGCCTGGTCGGCGGTCACGCCCGGCTTCAGGCGTCCCTTCACGAACAGCCACCGGGAACCGCGACGCTCGAGTCGCGTCTTGCCGATCGGCGACGGCACCGAATCGTTGATCCCGACCGGCTCCACCTCCTCGACGTATTGGATCGGGAGCCACAGTTCGGGCGTCAGCAACGGCACGAGGCCAGTGAACGATTGCGGCGCGACACCAACGATCGAGTACGCCTGCCCACGCAGCGTCAGGTCCTTGCCGACGATCGCCTGGTCGCTGCCGAATTCGCGCTGCCACATGCGGTGCGAGATCACGACCACTCGCGCCGCGCCCGGCGCATCGTCGGCGGGCACCAGCGTTCGCCCAAGCAGCGGGCGGACGCCCAGCATGTCGAAGTGGTTCGACGTCACCGCCTGCCCGAGCGCGATCCGCGATCGATCGCCCAGGCTGAGCGGCGCCATCATCGGACTGTAGCCGAGCATGTCGCTGAAGACGGTGTTCTGTGCCTTGAGATCGAGGAAATCCTGGTAGGAGCTCGTCGCATACTCGTCGCCGTCGCCGCCCGTCGTGAACACGTCGACGAGCGTGTCTGGCGAGGAGACGGGGAGCGGCCGGAACAGCAGCGAATCCACGAGCGAGAACATCGCCGTGTTGACGCCGACGCCGAGGCCGAGGGAGAGGATCGCCACCGCGGAAAACCCGGGGCTGCGGCGCATCCAGCGCAGGGCGTAACGAATGTCTTTCAGCAGGGTTTCGGCCATACCGGACACTACGAATCCGGAGGGCCGAAGTTCACGTCTTGCGATAGCGGCGGCCGGCCAGTCCCGACACCCAGCGTGACAGGCCGCGCGGCAGCGCGCCGTTCAACCACACCAGGAAACGATAAATGCCGCCGTTCACCACCACCGAGTGGCCTTTCATCACCGCGTCATAGCCTTCGCGCGCGACCGCATCGGCCTTGAGCCACAACAGGCCGGGCAGGTTGTTCATCTTGTCGCGCGTGCCGGTCACGTCGTGGAATTCGCTGAACGTGAATCCGGGACACACCGCGGTGACGTTGACGCCCTTCGGTCCGTTCTCGGAGGCGAGCGCTTCCGAAAACCGGATCACGAACGCTTTCGACGCGCCGTAGAGCGTGTGGCCTGCCGGCGCCGGCACCATCCCGGCCACCGACGCGATGTTGATGACGCGCCCCCACCCGCGCTCGAGCATGCCGGGCAGCAATCGATACGTCAGGTCGCACACCGCCATCACCATCACCTGCATGAACTTCTCGTGATCGAGCCACGGCACGTTGACGTAGCTGCCGGGCACGCCGTAGCCGGCATTGTTGACGAGCAGGTCGATCGGAATCTTGCGCACCGCCAGCTCCGTTACGATCCGCTCGGAGGCCTGCGGTTCGGCCAGATCGGCGACGATCGTGTGCGTCGCCACGTGGTATTTCTGCTTCAGCTCCGCGGCGAGCGCCTCGAGCCGATCGCCCCGCCGCGCCGTCAGCACGACCGCATAGCCCTTTTGCGCAAGCAATTCCGCGAATGCCTTGCCAATGCCGGATGAAGCGCCCGTCACGAGCGCGGTCTTGCCGTGTCCTTCAGTCATAGGAACTTTGGAGTTTGAACTTCAGTATCATGGATCACCCTGCTCCGGAGGACTTCCTTATGCGTGTGTTACGACTCCTCGCCCTGTTTGCCGCGACCTTCGGCCTCACCGCGTGCCTCGACAGCACGACGCTCGTCAAGGTGAAGCCTGATGGCAGCGGCACGGTCGAACAGACCACGCTGATGAACGTCGCGGCGCTCAAAGGAATGATGGGCGGCGCCGCGGGCCAGATGAACGGGCCGATGATGAACCGGGAAGAGCTCGAGCGCACCGCGACCCGCATGGGCGACGGCGTGCGCCTGGTCTCGTCCGAACCGATCAAGGGCGGCAACGGCTTCGAAGGCGTGAAGGCGATCTTCTCCTTCGACGACATCAACAAGATTCAGGTCAGCCAGGGCCCGAGCCTGGGGGGCGGCGGTTCGCGCTCCAGCGAGCCGACGTCCGACGATCCGGTTCGCTTCAAGCTGACCCGCAGCGGCGGCACGTCTACGCTCAACATCAACTTCGTCGATCGTCCCGGAGCCGGCAAGACCGGCACCGTCCCGAATGCCCAGCCAGGCGACATGCCCGATTTCAGCAACCCGATGATCATGAACATGATCAAGGCCATGTTCCAGGGCTTCAAGATCAACATCGGACTCGAAGTGGTGGGCGCCATCGTCAAGACCAACGCCGAATACGTGTCCGGCCCGCGCCTGACGCTGCTCGAGCTCGACGTCGCCGAGCTGCTCGCCGACGAAGCCAGGTTCAAGACGCTGCAGGGCAAGCTGGGACCGGACGCGTCGCTTAGCGAAGTGAAGCCTTACTTGAAGGATTTCAAGGGCATCAAGATCGACGGCCCGTCGATCACTGTCGAATTCAGATAGGTTTTGGGGTTTTGGTGCTGAGGTTTGCAAAACCTTAACACCTCAGAACCTCAAAACCTCACGTGAAGCAGAGCAATCGGCCCTCGGTCGAGCCGATCACGATTCGGCCGCTGGCGAGTGCGGGCGACGCGGTGAGCGCCGCCCCCTCGTCATGCTGCCAGACCACCTTCCCGCTCGCCAGATCCAGCGCATAGAAACGGCCGTCGTTCGATCCGACGTACACGCGTCCGCCGGCAACTGCCGGCGACGAATCAATGCGCGCGCGCGTCATGTAGGTCCAGCGCGCCGTGCCGGTCTTCGCATCGAGCGCGTGCACCATGCGATCGCGCCCGCCGAGCACGACGGTGTCGTCGGCGACCGAGGCGGAGGAGTAAAAGGGAAACTTGCGATCGGGATGCTCGTATCGCCACAGCACCTTGCGCGACCCGAGATCGAGCGCGAGCACCTGGTTGTCGAAGGTGCCGAAGTAGGCGATGTTGTTGACGAGCGCCACCGAGGCGCCGGTATACGCCGTCGCCGAAGTCGCGAAGCGTTCCTTCCCGGTCTTGACGTCGACCGCGTGGAAGACTTCGTCGCAGCCGGCGAAATGCGCGACGCCGTTGACGACGCACGGTGTGCCGTGCACGTAATTTTCGGTCGCGTAAGCCCAGAGCTGCTTGCCGGTCGCGGCATCGAAGCCGTACAGCTTGCCGTCGTACGATCCCATCAGCACCACGTCGCCGACGACGACCGGGGACGACTTGATCTCGGATTGCGTCTTGAACGTCCAGATCGGCTTGCCGTCGGCGACGTTGACCGCGTGCACGACGCCGATCAGATCACCGATGAAGACGCGCCCGTTGGCGACAGCGGGCGAGGATTCGCCGATCGCCTCCCCCGCCTTGTATCGCCAGCGCAGTTTGCCGTCGGCGA
>JAYWEJ010000103.1:0-4903 GCA_043779345.1 Acidimicrobiia bacterium
GTCGATCTCGCGAGCAAGGAAATCGTCAACCTGACGAAGGACAAGTTTGCGAGCTACGCGCCGACGTGGGCCCCGGATGGCCGGTCAATCGTGTATCTCGTCCGCGTCAGCGGCAACGAGAAGCTGTTCCGCATGGATGCCAACGGCGCCAACCCGGTGCAGCTGACGTTCGGCACGCACGACGAAGGCGGCGCGCAGTTCATGGACGCCAACACGCTGGTGTTCGCCTCGACGGCGGTCAATCCCGCCGAGCCGATCGAACCCGAGGTTGCGAAGAACGGCCAGATCTACAACATCTGGACGCTCGACCTGAAGACCAACGAGCTGAAGCAGTTCACCGACGCGCTGTCGGGCAACGTCTCGCCGGTGGTGCTGAAGGACGCGCCGCAAAACCGTCTCGCCTTCGTCACGTATTTCAAGGGCGAGTACGGCCTGCACGTGCTCGACCGCAAGGACGAGATCACCAAGGTCGCGTCGGCGGACTTCGGCTCGCCCGGACCGATCGTCGACTTCCAGGCGCCGCTGATGCACACGCTGGTGCCGGACAACAAGAAGAAGAAGGGCAAGTTCGAGAAGCTGTTCCTCGAGGGCCGGCCGCCGGTGAGCCTCGGCGTCACGAGCGGCGGCGATGTGTTCGGCGGCACCCAGGTCACGTTCACGGACGTCCTCGGCGATCAGCAGTTCAGCCTGCTGATCGCGTCGGTGTCGCAGTACCGCACGATGTCGTTCAGCTGGCAGAACATGGAAAGGCGTCTGCAGTGGGCCGCGCAGGGCTACAACATGACGCAGTTCTTCTACGGCCAGTTGGAAGGCGTCTTCTACGATCCGTATCTGAGCCAGTTCATCGATCGCGACTTCGCGACCGCGACGCGGACCATCCAGGGCGGCACGCTGTTCGGCATCTATCCGTTCAACCGCTATCGCCGGATTGAGCTGTTCGGCGGCTTCAGCCGTTACCAGGAGCGCTTCAACGATCCGGTCGTCGAAGCGGAGTCGAACAGCTACCAGCAGCAACAGTTCGGCCGGCAACTGTTCAACAACGGCACCATGATGCCAATCGGCGCGGCGTTCGTGCAGGAAACGACGATCTTCCGCGAATTCGGCCCGCTCTCCGGCAGCACGATGCGGCTGTCATACGAGATCGCGCCGAGCGTCGGCGGGCTGTTGTCGCGGCAGACCTTTGACGGCGACGCGCGCAAGTACTTCCGCCTCGGCGCCACCGGCCTGCTGGCGGTGCGTCTCCGCGGCTTCAAGAGCATCGGCGACAACGCCGACTTCACCTACTTCGGCGGCAACGGCGAGCTGCGCGGCTATGACTACCTGTCGTTCATCGGCCAGAACGCGTTCTACGGCAACGCCGAACTGCGCTTCCCGCTGATCGACGCGATGGCGACGCCGATCGGCGTGCTCGGCGGGGTTCGCGCGACGCTCTTTGCCGGCATCGGCGGCGCCTACTTCGACGGCGCACCGTTCAAGTTCTACACCAAGAACTCGACGCTCGAGACGCCGATCATCGGCTTCGACAACCTCACGCAGCAGGCGCGGTATGGTCCGGCGGTGCCGATCGACGGCCTCCGCCTCGTCGACGGCCGCGCCTCCTACGGCATCAGCCTCGCGACCTTCGCGCTCGGCTTCCCGGTGCACTTCGACTGGTCGTGGCGCACGCTGATGAACAAGGGCTGGGAGGACGTGCAGTTCCACCTGCAGGGCGGCAGCGCCGAGTTCCGCAAGCCGAAGTTCACGATGTGGATTGGCTACGATTGGTAGGCCAATAGGCCAGTAGGCCAGTAGGCCAGTAGGCCAGTAGGCCAATAGGCCATCGGGGCTAACGGGGAGAGCGGGGCTTACGCTCCGCTTTTTCTTTTCAGGCGCTCGGCGCGGCGTGTCTGTGCCTGGCGGCAGCGCTCTTCATCTTCCGGAGTTTCGATCAGGAGCGGCGGGACTTTCGCCGGCTTGCCCTGCTTGTCGAGCGACACGAACGTCAGGTAGGCCTTGCTCGTGAGCTTGCGATCGCCGGTCTCGATGGCCTCCGAAAACACTTCGACTTCGACTTCGAGCGACGTCGTGAACACGCAGGTCACGCGCGACTTCAGGATGATCAGGTCGCCGACCTTGATCGGGTGAATGAAGTCGAGAGAATCCACGCCCGCGGTCAGCGCCAGCATGTTGGTGTGGCGATGACACGCGATGGCGCCGGTGATGTCGATGAGATGCATCACCGTGCCGCCGAGAATGAAACCCAGCGGGTTGGAGTCGTTCGGAAGAACGACCTGGACGGTCTCAGCGGTTGAATCCTGCCAGCGCTTCGCCTTCAAACTCGTTGGCCTATTGGCCCGTTGGCCTATTGGCCTGCTCGGTCGCCTTCGACATCCGCAGCTCGCTGCGATCGAGATCCAGCGAGACGCGATACGGGCTCAGGAACTTGTGTCCGACGATGCCGCCGACCTGGAAGCCGAGCAGCACGCTCGGCGCCTGCAGGTTCAGCACCACCACCGCGAAATTCTTGTAGTTGATCTGGTTGAACTTCAGGTCGACGCCCGGCATCAGGAACGCATCGCGGTCCCACCCCGACGTGCCGTAGACGCGCAGCGCGATCTTGCGCGGGATCTCGTGATCGAGGTCCTCGGCGGTGGTGGTGCTGATCGAGATCACCTCGCCGCCGGTGTCGACGACGAAATAGGTCGGGCGCTTGTCGTTGAGGAGGCCGCGCACCAGCGACAGCCGGTGATGGCGCATCGGCAGCGTGAACTCGGTCTTCTCTTCCGGCAGCTTGCGGCCGACCGTCAGCTTGTGCCGCGCGTAGTCGATGGTCATCGACAGGCCGAGGCCGAGCGGCGAGAAGCTTTCGGTCTCGCGCTTCGGGATGCCGCGCAGCGCCGGCGCCTTGATCAGCGCCGGGACGTTACTCACCTTGAGCGTGCCGATCTCGAGCGAGTCGAGCCGGCCCAGCTGCAGCCCGCGCAATCCGACCTCGCCGACGCCCGCGCTGAGCGTGTAGGTGATCGGCCGCACCACCGCGCTCGACGCGGTCTGGCGCGAGATCGTGGTCAGCTCCGAACCGGTGTCAAGGACGAAATCCTGCGCCCGGCCGCCGTTGACGCGCGCCTTGACGATGACCTTGTCGTCGATGACCTTGAAATCAACGGTGTGCAAACCGTCCGCCGCGTTTTCGTCGAGCGCGATCGGCTCGCGCTCGCCGAACGACCGCAGGAAGCGGATCTGCGAGCGCGACCACGCCGCCTTGTCGCTGCGGTCCTTGTTGGGCATCAGGTTGACGTAATTGCCGTAGGCCGCGGCGGCCTGCTCGTAGCGGCGCATGCGCTCGAAAATCGCGCCGACGGTGTGATGGATCTCCTCGTCGCGCGGCGACAGCTTGAGCGCGAGCTGCGCCTCGTTCAGCGCCTCATCGAGCTTGTTCTGCGACGCCAGCGCGCGGGCGAGGCCGTGATGGCCACGCGACAGGTCGGGCACGAGCGCGAGCGCGTCCTTGAATTCCTGGTGCGCCTCGTCGAACAGCCCGGCCGACCACAGCGCGTCGGCGTGGACCGCAACCACGTCGGCGCTGCGCGGCGACTGCTTCTTGAGGGTGGCGGCTTCCTTCTGGGCTTCAATGAACTCGCCGAGCCGGAGCGCCGACTTGACGACGCCGATGCGGGCCTGGACGGCGATGCTCTTGGAGTCGGAGCCGACCGCCTTGCGAAACGCCTCGAGCGCCTCGCGATACCGGGTCTCTTCGAACAGCAGGGTGCCAAGCTGGAATTGCAGGGTGGCGTCGTTGACGTCGCGCCCGTGCACACCAGAAACCAGCGCCGTCAGAACGGCCGCCGCGACCAACGCCAAGCGAGGACGAAATGGCATACACCCTCTACAAGCAAAAGGCCGAGGGGGCGCGACCCGCGGCCGGGAGGGGTGTTCCCCTCCCTTTCGAGGCCGATTCTACTGGTACGCCTGCGGCAGGGGCCAACTCTTTATTTCTGGAAGTGCTTGGCGTTGATGTCGATGTAGCTCTTCCACTTTTCCGGCACTTCGTCGAGCGCGAAGATCGCCTCGACCGGGCAGGCCGGCACGCAGGCGCCGCAATCGATGCACTCGTCCGGGTGAATGAAGAGCTGCGTCGCCCCTTCGAAGTCGCCTTCGTCCTTGCGCGGGTGGATGCAATCGACCGGGCAAACGTCCACGCAGGCCGAGTCCTTCGTGCCGATGCAGGGTTCGGTGATGATGTAAGCCAACTCAGATCCTCGAAGTTAAAAGTTTAAGGTTGAAAGTTTAAAGTTGAGTTTTAAGTTCACAGTTGGAGTGCGCAGTTACGCCGTGCTCTCGAGCGCGCTTGCCGGCACGTGTCCCAAGCGCATCGAGATGCGGCGCGCCAGATCCCACGCGCCGCGATGGTGTTCGGTCAGGATCGGCCGATCGTCCGCGCCGTGTCCGAAGACCCCGACGCGCGCCACTTCCTGACCGGTGTAGTCGCGCACCGGCGCGCAGACGCAGAACAACCTCTGCAGCGCGTCGGGCTCGACCGGCGGCGGTCCGAGGCGCACCACCGTCGCCTCGGGTTTGCTGAGCTCGCCGGGCGAGGCAAGGCGGAGGCAACTCAAGCGCCGCGTCGCCTGGCGCGGCGAAAAATAGATCGCGCAGTGGCCCGGCATTTCCTTGCCGTAGACGGTGCGCATCGCCACGTCATCCGGCCCGGTGCTCCAGACGTACGTCACCTCACCGCTCGAGGGAATGGCGATGAAGCCCCGATACGGCGTGCGCAGAACGTACTCGCGCATGATCGGGTAGGCATGCAGGCGCAGCTCCGACTGCCCCAGCGATCGAAAGCTGAGGTCGAGCATCTTGAGGGTGAGGCCATAGCGCTGCGTCTCGTCGTCCTGGCGCACGTAGCCGCGCTTCTTCAAGACGG
>JAYWEJ010000104.1:0-4903 GCA_043779345.1 Acidimicrobiia bacterium
TTGTCCAAGCGCTTCGAGGAAGCTTTAAAAGAAGCGAAGAAGGAACCGGTCTCCCGGCCGCTGCGCGGATTCGATCTCGATTGATGGCGGACGAGTCAACGCGCTCGCGCACCGTGCGCGTCGCCACCTACAACATTCATCGCGGCCGCGGTCTCGACGGTCGCACACGGCTCGAACGCATCGCCGCCGTGCTCGCCGCGATCGACGCCGACATCGTCGCGCTGCAGGAGGTCGTCGGCGCCAGCCCTCTCAAGCCGGGCCAGGCCGCCGAGCTCGGCGCCTCGCTCGGAATGGGGTGGGTGATGGCCCCGACCCGCCATCTCCGCACGGCACTCTTCGGGAACGTCGTGCTCAGTCGCTTTCCCGTCCGGCATCACGTGCAGCACGACCTGACGTGGAAGACGTGCGAGCACCGCGGCGTGCAGCGCGTCGACCTCGCCCTGGACGACGACACGCTGCATTTCTACAACGTGCACCTCGGCACGTCGCTGCTCGAGCGCCGGCATCAAGCGCTGAAGCTCGCGTCGCTGGTCCACGATCGCCGGGTGGTGGGGCCCAAGATCGTACTGGGTGACTTCAACGAGTGGGCGCGGGGAATTGCGAAGGATGTGCTCGCCGAACGCCTGCAGAGCATCGATCTCAGCAAGCACCTGCGGCGCGGTGGGCGAAGCTATCCGGGATTTTTTCCCATCCTGCACCTCGATCACATCTATTACGAGGGCAAGGTGGAAGTGATGAAGGTGTCGATGCCGCGCGACCGCATGGCGCTGATCGCATCCGATCACCTGCCGCTGGTCGCCGATCTCAAGATCGGCTTCGACGAGTAAACTCTTTCGGCAGCAACTCCCACTTGTCCTTGCCGCGATAGTAGACGGGCTTTCGATCGTCATGCGAGGCGCGATACGCCTGGTATTTCTTCAGCAGCACCCGGTAGCGCCGGATCGACGACGTGATCTTCCGATGCGGCCAGTCGATCAGCATCTGCTCGACCCGCCACGCGTTCTTCGTCGTCAATCGCCAGTCGTAGCCGGGCAGGGCATCGGCAAGGTCGGCGACGCCGAAGCCCTTCACGCGGCCGGTGTCATCGACGTAGCCGTCGTAGTAGCTGCGCGCCAGGGCGCGCGGTGAGCGAAAGCGCGGCTTGCGCCCATGCAATCCCGGGTCGCGCGAGCGCGCCACCGATCCCCACCCCGTCTTGTGCCGGTAGATGAAGATGACGTGATCGAGCCAGTCCTGCGACTCGATGCTCATGACGAGGGGAGGGTAGCCGTGCTGCTCCATCACGACGGCGGCGAAGAGCGCGGCCTCGAGGCAGTGCGCGGTCTTCAACCGCGCCACCGGACGGAAGCTGCGCAGCGTCTCGCCGCCTTTCTCGGTGTTGTATCTGCGCGCGTTCAGCCAGCGCTGCACCTTCGACGGCGTGTCGAGCCTGGCGATCAGCGCCCGCTCAGCCTTCGTGAAGGGCACTGCCGGCGGGGTCACCCGGCGACCGGAGATTCGGGGTGGAAGGCGCGTCGTCAACTGGTGGATACGTTATCGGTGGATCGGGCTTTATCAGTGGCCGGCGACGGCATTCTTGAGGGCGCGCGCCAGCTGGTCGGCGGTCCACGTGTTGTTGTCGACGATCGAAACGACGCGGCCGGAGGGATCGATCACCGCGGTGCGGAGGTTATGGGTGATGGTGCCGTCCTGCTCGCGGATGACGTTGATGCCGAACTTCGCCGCCATCCGATCGACGATGGCTTCATCGGCCGTCGCAAAGCGCCAGACCTTCTCGTCCGCGCCGACTTTCTTGGAGTGCGCGCGGAGCACCTCGGCGCGATCGAACTTCGGATCGAAGCTGATCGACAACAGCGTGACCTTGCCCGCCAGCGCCGGATCGGCGGCGACGAGCTTCTGCACTTCACCGTATCGCCGGTCGATGAGCGGGCAGAACTGCGGCAGCGGACAGCGCGTGTAGATGAAGCTGACGGCGACGGCGGAACCGCGCACATCCTTCAACGACAGCGGCGCTCCGTCCTGATCCACCAGCGAGGTGTCGGGAACGAGGTCGCCCGCCTTCAGGATGTGCACGCCGGCCGCGGCGGGAATGGTGGTGCGCGCATCTTCCGGCAGCGGCGCCGATCCCGTCTTCGCGATCGCCGACAGATACGCGCGCTCGATGCCGACGACGAGCGTCGCCTTGATCAAATCGCCTGCGGCCCGATCCTTGAGCAGGGCCGGGTCGTCGACCGTGTAGGGCATGGTCATCGCCGGCATGAAGCCCGGGATGTCCTCATGCTTGACGAGCACTTCGTTGGTCTCCGGTTTGACGACGAGAATCTGTCCGGTGAGCTCGTAGGTGCGAACGTCAGTGTCCCTGCCGCAGGCCGCGGCAACGCTGATGGCCGCCAGCGCTATAATCGTGCGCGTTCTCATTCATCATGATTTTAGTCGGGACCAGCGGTTACAACTACCCGGAATGGAAGGGCAGTTTCTATCCTTCCGATCTGCCGGCGACGAAGATGCTCCCGTACTACGCGAGCAAGTTTCCGACCGTTGAGATCAACTACACCTTCTATCGGATGCCGACGCCGAAGCTGATCGCGGGCTGGCGCGCGCAGGTGCCGCCGGAATTCCGCTTTACGCTCAAAGCGCCGAAGCGCATCACGCACGACAAGCGCCTGCGCGCCGCCGACGTTGCCGAATCCGTGAACGGGTTCATCACGGCCGCGTCGGAGCTCGGCCCGCAGCGGGCGGCGCTGCTGTTTCAGCTGCCGCCCAACTTCAAGAAGGACCTCGGCCTGCTGAACGAGTTCCTCTCGCTGTTGCCGCCAAAGACGACGGCGGCGTTCGAGTTCCGCAACGCGTCGTGGCTCGCAGACGACGTCTTCGAGGCGTTGCGGGCGCGCAATATCGCGCTGTGCATTGCCGACAGCGAATCGCGTGACACCCCGATCGTCGCCACGGCCGATTACGCCTACCTCCGGCTGCGCGACGAGGGCTACGGCGATTCGGACATCGCGCAGTGGACCGCTACGGCCAAGAAGCTCGGCGAGAGCGCGAAGGACGTCTTCGTGTATTTCAAACATGAGGACGAGGGCAAGGGCGCGGCGTTCGGTCAGCAAATGATGACGTTGCTAGGTCAAACCGTATGAACAAATTCTTTGTCATTCTTGCAATCGGCACGGTCGCGTGTTCTTCACCCGCCTCACCCGTTTCACCCGCCTCACCCGCCTCACCCGCGTTAGACGTCGTCGAGTTGAGCGCCACCGATGCGCGCGATCGCATGGCCTCGGGCCAGCTCACCTCCGAGGCGTTGACCAGGGCGTACCTCGATCGCATCGCGAAGGTGGATGACGCCGGCCCGAAGCTCGACTCCGTGATCGAGATCAACCCGACCGCCGTCGCCGATGCCGCGGCGCTCGACGCCGAGCGCAAGGCGGGCAAGGTGCGCGGGCCGCTGCACGGCATCCCCCTGTTGATCAAGGACAACGTCGACATCGCCGGCATGGTGAACTCGGCCGGCTCGCTCGCGCTTGCGGACCACCATCCGGCGGCGGATGCGTTCATGGTCAAGCGCCTGCGTGACGCCGGCGCCGTGATTCTCGGCAAGACCAACCTGAGCGAGTGGGCCAACTTCCGCTCGACGCGCTCATCCTCGGGATGGAGCTCGCGCGGCGGGCAGACCAAGAATCCGTATGTGCTCGATCGCAATCCATGCGGATCGAGCTCGGGCACCGGCGCCGCGATTGCCGCCAGCCTCGGCGCGATCGGCGTCGGCACCGAAACCGACGGCAGCATCATCTGCCCCTCCTCGGTGAATGGGCTTGCGGGATTGAAGCCGACCGTGGGACTCGTCAGCCGCTCCGGCATCATTCCGATCTCGGTGTCGCAGGACACCGCGGGTCCAATGGCACGCACGGTCGCCGATGTCGCGCTGTTGCTGACGGCGATGGCCGGCGTCGACCCGGCGGATCCGGCGGGCGCGGCGGCCAACGGCAAGATCGCCACCGATTACTCGGCCTTCCTCAAGGCTGATGCCTTGACGGGCAAGCGCTTCGGCGTGGTGCGGCAGGCGATGGGCTATCACCCCGACGTCGACGCCTCGATGACGAAGGCGATCGACGCGATCAAGGCCGCGGGCGCCGAGGTGATCGACGTCAAGGTGCCGACCTATAACCAATGGAACGATCCGGAATTCGCGGTGTTGCTGTACGAATTCAAGGACGGGCTGAACGCGTATCTGAAGAAGAGCGGCTCACCGCACGCGTCGCTCGAAGCCCTGATCGCGTGGAACAAGGCCAACGCCACGCAGGTGATGCCGATTTTCGGCCAGGAGATCTTCGAGCAGGCGCAGGCGAAGGGGCCGCTCACCGATGCCGCGTACATCAAGGCGCGCGACACCGCTCGCCGGCTGGCGGGGAAGGACGGGCTGGTCGCCGCGCTCGTCAAGGACAAACTCGACGCGTTGATCGCGCCCAGTCTGTCGCCTGCGTGGCCGACCGATCACGTGCTCGGCGATCACTTCGTCGGCGCCGGCTACGGCATGGCCGCGGTCGCCGGCACGCCCAGCATCACGGTCCCGATCGGCGACAGTCATGGACTGCCGCTCGGCATCACGTTGATGGGCCGCGCCTACAGCGAGGGCGAGCTGATTGGTTTCGGGTTTGCGATCGAGCAGGCGACGAAAGCACGTCAGGCGCCGAAGTACACCCCAACGCTATCGCCGTAGCATCCGGCTTCAGCCGGATTGTTCAAGCTGTTAGGTGATCCTGTAATCCGAGAACGTGATCATCGCCTGCTTCTTATAGCGGCGGCGGAACGGCCAGCGAAAGAACGGCCTGCGAATCCGGATCGAAATCGCGATGCCATGCGGCAACCGCTTGGGCTCCGGCAGCGGAGGCTGGGGCAGAGGCTGCCG
>JAYWEJ010000105.1:0-4894 GCA_043779345.1 Acidimicrobiia bacterium
GAGAGGAAAGTCCGAACTCCACAGGGCAGTGCGCCGGGTAACACCCGGGCGGGGCGACCCGACGGAAAGTGGCACAGAAAATATACCGCCCGCCTTCGCGCTCGAAAGCGCGCTACGGCGGGGTAAACCCTGCAAGGGGCTAGCCCCGCCGAAGTCCGTAAGGACGAAGGCGGGTAAGGGTGAAAAGGTGCGGTAAGAGCGCACCGCGCGGCTGGCAACAGACGTGGCAGGCCAAACCCCGCACGGAGCAAGACCAAATAGGGAAGCTGATCGAACGGCCCGTTCGCGCTTCCGGGTAGGTTGCTCGATCCCGTCAGCAATGCCGGGACTAGAGGAATGATCGCTGGTCCTCCGTCGCTCGCAAGAGCGACGGTGGATACAGAATTCGGCTTACAGGCTCACTGCGGCACTATTTAGCTTTCGGCGCCTCCGGCGCCGGTTAGGTTTAGCTTTGGCGCCTCCGGCGCCGCGGATTCGCAAATTTGGCCAACTATCTCGTCACCGGCGGCGCCGGCTTCATCGGCTCACACATTTCCGAAGCGCTCGTGAAGCGCGGTCATCGCGTTCGCGTCGTTGACAACTTCGCCACCGGCTACCAGCGCAACCTTCGCGACGGCGTCGAGTTCGTCGAAGGCGACCTGTCGGATCCGGCCATTGCCGCGACTGCCGTCGAGAGCATGGACTACGTCGTCCATCAGGCCGCGATTCCGTCGGTGCCTCGATCGGTCGACAAGCCCATGGAATCGCATCGCGCCAACGTCGATGCGATGCTGAACCTGCTGGTGACGTCCCGGGACGCCGGCGTCAAGCGCCTGGTCTTCGCGGGATCGTCCTCCGTGTACGGCGACACCGAGGTGCTGCCGAAGACCGAGACCATGCCGACCAATCCGCTGTCGCCCTATGCGCTCCAGAAACTGACCGCCGAGATGTACGGCCAGATGTTCACGCGCCTCTACGGCTTCGAGACGGTGACGACGCGATATTTCAACGTGTTCGGACCGCGGCAGGATCCGGGCTCGCCGTACTCGGGCGTGATCTCGCTATTCATCAAGGCGCTGCACGAGAAGACCCGACCCGTGATTTACGGCGACGGTCAACAAACGCGCGACTTCACCTACGTCACAAACGTCGTCGACGGCGTCATCAGGGCCACCGAGACGCCGGGAGTGGGCGGCCACGTCTTCAACGTCGCGACCAGCAGCCGCATTTCACTGAACCAGCTGCTGGCGACGCTGAACAAGATTTTCGGAACGAGCCTCGAGCCGATCTACAAGGAAGCGCGGCAGGGTGACGTCCGCGACTCCCAGGCTGACATCACCAAGGCGGGCAAACTGCTGGGCTACCAACCGATCGTCGGTCTCGAAGACGGACTGCGCGAGACGGTGAAGTGGTTTACTGCAGTCTGACCTTGCCGTCTTCGTAGATCGCGGTCAGCTGGTTGCCAATGATCTCCAGCGCGGACGCGCGTCCCTTGTAGACGCTGGTCAGCATGCCGGTGTCGATCAACACCGCGCGGCCCCCGAATCGCATCGTAATTGAGCGGCTTTGCTGCGGCGTGTGCCCGGTCACGAACCGCTTCGCGCCGTATTTCGTGAGCAGCGCCGCGAACGGCCCGCCGGCCGGGTCGTCCCTCTCCGTCGACAGCCCGCGATACCAGAGCGCGCCCTCGGGCTGGATCGCCAGCCATGAGTCGATCTTCAGGATCTGCTGCGCTTCCATCAGCAGCGGAATGTTCAGCTTGCCGCGCTCGGGCTCTTTGCCTTCTTCTGTCGCGGCCGCGATCCGCGCGTTGGCGAGGCCGATTTCCGCCGACGCGACCTGCAGGATCTCGCTCAATGTGAAGTGGCGCGTGGCGAGCTTGAGGTTGATCAGCCGATCGAGGAACTGATCCATCCGCCGGATCTCTTCCTTGAGTTGCGTGTTCAGGTCGTCGATCTTCGCGGGGGCGTTGGCCGGCTGAATGCCCGCGTGCATGAAGATGTTGCCGTCGACGACGGCGACCATCGGCTTGCCGCGCAGCCACTGCCCGTACTTGCCTTTCGCCGACAGCGCTTCTTTGTATTCGACGAAGCCCGGCGGGTGAGTCGTCAGCCACGCCTCGCGCGTCTGCGCGTAGACGGTGGGAATGGGCTCGCCCTTGTCCTTCTTCGACGCCGCGAGCTTCGCGTAGTCTTCCCATGCCTCCTGGCGCCGCTTTTCGGAGCCGGCATCGGCAAAGGTGGCAAAGATCTCGCGCGTCACATCGCGTGTCTCGCCGATCAGGTTCATGACCTCATGGTTGCCCAGCAGCGCGACGGCGCGGCCGCCGGCGTCCTTCGCCTGCGGCTCGAGCGCCATCAGCAGGTCGAGGACGGCGCGCGTCCCCTCGCCGCGGTCCGTGTAGTCGCCGGTCTGCAGCAGCTGCGCGCGGCCGCCGATCCACTTGTTGTTGCCGTCGATCAGACCGCTGCTCTTGAGGATGCTCTTGATGCCGTCGATGCTGCCGTGAATGTCGCCGATGGCAACGATGCGCGCCGTCGCCTGCGCCGTGAGCGGTTGCCCGGGCGCAAGAAACAGGAAGGCGATGGCGACAAGGAGGGCGACGGGCCGCATGCCTAATCGTAGCCCAGCTGAACGCGCCGCTACTGCACGAGATGCTGGCGGCCGCCGGCCTGCGGCTGCCACGGCTGCGACTCGATCAGGCGCGCCGCCGTGCTGTTGTCGACGGCTTTCGAGTAGTAGAAGCCCTGCGCGAATTCGCAGCCGAGCGCCTTTAACGCCTCGGCCTGTTCCGCGGTCTCGACGCCTTCCGCGACGACGTCCATGCCGAGCGTGTGGGCGAGGCCGACGATGGCCCGGACCATTTCCGAGCCGCTGTTGCCCTTGCCGATCTGGCTGACGAATGACCGGTCCACCTTGACGGTGTTGACCTGGAGCCGGTGCAGGAAACTCAGCGACGAGAAGCCGGTGCCGAAGTCGTCGAGGCTCCAGCCGATGCCCATCGAGCGCGCGACGTCCATCGTGCTCTGCGCGCCCGGCACGTCGTGGATGAACGCGCTCTCGGTGATCTCCAGTGTGAGGTGCTCCGCCGTCAGCCCGGTCGTCCGCAGCGTCGCGGCGATATCACTCATCAGTCCGGCGTGCGCGAGCTGCTTCGTCGACACGTTCGCGCACATCATCTGCGGTGCGGCGGCGCCGAAGTCGGTGAGCCAGGTCGCCATCTGCTTGCACGACTGGCCGAGCGTCAATCGCCCGATGTCGAGGATCATGCCGGTGTCTTCCGCGACCGCAATGAAGTCCGACGGCGGCACCAGGCCGCGCACCGGGTGGCGCCATCGCAGCAGCGCCTCCCATCCGGCGATGCGGCCGGAGCGCAGCGAGACGATCGGCTGATAGTGCATCTCGAAGGCGCGCTCGTCGATGGCGTTGCGCAGGTCGGTCTCGAAGTGCAGCCGCGTGATCGCGCGCTGGCGCATCGCCGGATCGAAGATCTCGTAGGCCGTCGACGACGACGTCGCGCGATTGAGCGCGATCGCCGCGTCACGGATGACGTCGTCCGCCCTGGTGTAGCCGGTGCCGCTCGCGGCAATGCCGATGCTGGCCGACGCGAACACCTGGTGGCCGTCGACTTCGAACGGGAACTCGAGCGACTTGCGGAGGCGATTGGCGACCAGCACCGCATCGGCGGGGTCCGCGATGTCGTCGATCAAAACCATGAATTCGTCGCCGCCGAGGCGGGCCAGCGTGAAGCCCGGCTCCTCGTGGGTGACGACGTCGGTGGCGCGGAGGCTCGCCTGCAGCCGGCGGGCGACCGCCACCACCAGGCGATCCGCCGCAATCGGACCAAGGCTGTCGTGAACGATCCGGAAGCGATCGAGTGACAGCGCGAGGATCGCGAAGGCGTACTCAGAACGGCGCTCGGCCCGCTTGATCGCGCGCTCGACGAGATCCACGAAGAGCAGGCGGTTCGGCAGGCCGGTGAGCGCGTCGGCCAGCTTGACCTCGGTAATGTCGGTCAGCGATCCCGCCAGCCGGCTGGCGACGCCGGCCTCAGTGCGGACCGCGGCGCCGCGGCAGCGTACCCATCGATAGGTGTCGTCGCGATGACGAACGCGATGCTCACTCTCGAAGTGTCCGCTCGCGCTCTGCAGATACGCGGTCAGCGCCGCTCGGACGTCGCCGATGTCGTCGGGGTGCACCCGCAATAGCCATTCGTCCGCCGAGGTCCCGACCTGCTCGGTCTCGAGACCGAGGATCGATCGCCAGCGCGCCGACCAGTAGACCTCGCCGCTGACCAGATTCCAGTCCCACAGGCCGTCGTTGGCCCCGAGGACCGCCAGCGTGTAGCGCTCTTCGCTCTCGCGGAGATCGGCGACGGTTTGCTTGTGGGCGAGATGCGTCGCGATGCGTGCGAGCGTGATCAGGAAGTCAATCGGCTTGGTGACGTAATCATTGGCGCCGAGCCGGAGGGCCTCGACGACGTCGGCGCCGGTCGAGCGCGCGGTCACCATGATCACGGGCAGTTGCTCGGGCGAATGCTGCTCGCGCAACTGGGCGAGCACCTCGAGCCCGCTCATCACCGGCATCTCGACGTCGAGGAGCACGAGATCGAATGACGATTGCTCGATCATCGTCAGGGCCTCTGCGCCGCTGGCCGCCATGCTGACGGTATAGCCGCGCGCCATCAGGCATCGCGACAGCACGTCCCGGTTGGCCTCGTTGTCGTCGACGACCAGGAGAGAGGCGTGCCTTGTCACTGTGCGACGGCGCCTGCGCAGGCCAGCCACACGGCCGCTACCGCAATTACCCAGAACGACGCCATTTGGCGTTCTGAGGGCAGACCATTGGCGTTCATATGCATCAATGGACGTTAGTGATGCAATACATAAGCCGAGTCGTCGGAATCGTAAAATTC
>JAYWEJ010000106.1:0-4860 GCA_043779345.1 Acidimicrobiia bacterium
GGTGACCCGTGGTTCGGCACCTTCTCGATCGTCGCCTTCGATCCCGCGACCAACGAGCTCGGTGTCGGGGTCCAGTCGCGCGCCTTTGGGGCGGGCGCCGCGGTCCCGTACGCGAAACCCGGCGTTGGCGCCGTCGCCACGCAGGCGTCGGCGAATCGCCAGTACGGCCCCAAGGCAATCGCGCTCCTCGAGCAGGGCCTGTCGCCCGCCGAAGTGATCAAGCGCATCACCGACGAAGATCCGGGGCGCGACACGCGGCAAGTGGCGGTCATTGACACGAAGGGCCGCTCCGCCGTGTATACCGGCAAGCGCGTCATCGATCGCAACTCCGATCCCAAGGATCTCGTTCACCTTGGCGGCTTCGCGGGACACGTCTCCGGCGTCAACTTCTCGGCGCAGGGCAATACCCTCGCCAGCGCCGCGGTCGTCGAGGCGATGGCCGACGCGTATCGCAACGGCAAGGGCTCGATGGCTGAACGCCTGATGGACGCGCTCGATGCCGGCCAATCCAAGGGCGGCGATACCCGCGGCATCCAGTCCGCCGGCATCCTCGTCGTCCGCCCGCTCGATCCGAAATCCGAATCCACCGTCGAGCGCATCGTCGACATTCGTGTCGACGATTCCCCGGAGCCGTTCAAAGAGCTGCGCCGTCTCCTCAATATGACGACCGGCGTCCCCAATCGGCTGATGACGCGGGCTTCGGAATTATCGAAGGCAGGGAAGCACGACGAGGCCATCGCCGAAGCCAAGAAGGCGATCGAGATCAACCCTCGCGCCGAAACCAATATGTATGGCCTGGCGAAGCTCTACGCGGCCGCCGGCAACACCAGGCTCGCCCTGGAGCAGCTGTCGATGGCGATCGCCCGGCAACCGAAGCAATGGAAGTTCGACGCCTCGAACGATCCCGCCTTCGAGAAATTGCGGTCGCTCCCTGAGTTCCAGCGTCTGATCAAAAACTAGATGATGCGTCGCGTGATCCTGCTGTTCGGCCTGCTGGCCTTCGCGGCCGACGTGTGCGCGCAAACACCGGCGGCGCCGCAGCCGCCAAAGACACCTGACCCGATCGAGATCGAGGAAGTGGTCATCGTCACCGCCACGAGAACCGGCGGCCGCATCGACGATCAACCGACGCGCGTCGAGGTGCTGAGCCGCGAAGAAGTCGAAGAGAAGATGCTGATGACGCCCGGCGACATCGTCATGATGTTGAACGAAATGGGCGGCATGCGCGTGCAGACGACGTCGCCGTCGATGGGCGCCGCGACCGTGCGCATCCAGGGCATGCACGGGCGTTATACGCGCGTGTTGTTCGACGGCCTGCCGCTCGCCGGACAACAAGTCGGCGGGCTCGGCTTGCTGCAGATTCCGCCGATGGATCTGGGGCAGGTCGAAGTGATCAAGGGCGTCGCGTCGGCGTTGTATGGCGCGGGCGCGATGGGCGGCGTGATCAACCTGGTCGCTCGCCGGCCGCAGGACGATGTCCTGCGCGAGTTCCTGTTCAACCAATCAACGGTTGGAACGACCGATGGCATCGGCTTTTTCTCAGGGTGGTTGTCGCAGCACCTGAGTGCGTCGCTGCTGGCCAGCGGACATCACCAGACCAGGAACGACATCGATGACGATGGTTGGTACGACCTGTCCGGATACACGCGCGGCGTCGTGCGCCCGCGCCTGTTCTGGGATAACGGACAGGGCAGAAGCGGCTGGGCGACCGTTGGCGTGACGCGGGAAGAGCGCGCCGGGGGCGTGGTCGTCGACGACGCGTCGCTGCAATTGCGCCGCTTCGGCCATCCCGAAGCGATCGATACCACCCGCGTCGATTTCGGCGGCTCCTATCAGGAGATCGTGCGCGGCTCGCTGATCCTGAACGGCCGCGTCGCGGCGACGCTGCAGCGCCATGAGCACGTGTTCGGATCGACCAGCGAGCGCGATCGCCACACCAACGTGTTTGCGGAGGCATCGGTTCGCGGTTTACGCGGACGCCACACCTGGGTCGGCGGCGTGGCGTTCGAGCGCGAGTCGTTCGATCCGCTCGACGTGCCGCGGTTCGCGTACTTCCATCGCGTCCCAGGCATCTTCGGGCAGGACGACATTCGCTGGAACGACTGGCTGACGGTGTCGGCGAGCGCCAGGCTCGATCTGCACGACACCTACGGAACGTTCTTCAGCCCGCGGTTGTCGGCCCTGATCCGCCGCAACGGCTGGACCAGCCGCGTCTCGGCCGGGACCGGCTACTTTGCGTCGACGCCGCTGACGGAGGAAACCGAAGCCGCGGGATTGTCGCGGCTGTCGATGCCGAATCCCCTCGAAGCGGAGACCGGCAAGAGCTTTTCCATCGACGTGACCCGCGTCGTCGGAGTCGTGTCGGTGACCGGCACGCTGTTCGGTTCGTCGGTCAATCATGCGATCGACGTGGGGCGCGAAACCGTGTTCGAGATCACCAACAGCGATGGTCCGTCGACCAACGTCGGCCTCGAGCTGCTGGCGACGATGCGGCAGGCGCCGTTCGCGCTGACCGGGACCTACACGTTCGTGCGCTCGCGCGAACTGGACGGCGGCCGGCGTCTCGCGGCGCCGCTGACGCCGTCGCACAGCCTGGGCCTGGTCGGGATGTGGGAGAAGGAAAGTATCGGGCGCGTTGGCGTCGAGTTTTACTTCACCGGCAAGCAGCGGCTCGAGGCGAATCCATACCGGTCTCGTTCGAAGGCGTATTCAATTCTTGGAGCTCTCGCGGAACGCAAGATTGGCCGCTACAAGGTGTTTCTCAACGCCGAGAACCTGACCGGCGTTCGCCAGACCAAATACGACCCGCTGGTGCTGCCGTCGCAGGCGATCGACGGCCGCTGGACCGTTGATGCGTGGGCGCCGCTCGACGGCCGCACTTTCAATGCCGGCATTCGGGCAACGTTCTAAAGCGACATCGCCATCACCGCGGCGGCAACGGCCGGCCGGTGCGCAACTCGCGCACCATCCGGTCGTCGCCGGTCACTTCCCAATAGATCAGCGACGGGGGAATCATGCCCGCGCGATTGATTTCGTCCATCACGCGTTGCAGAGTGAAGGTCTCGCCGAGCTGCCGGGCGCGTTCGGCAATGATCTCTTCCATCAGCCGCCCACCGGTGATGTAGCTGGCGCCGTAGCCCGGCTGCCGTAGATAGAGGTGTTGCTCGAAGCCGAGCAATGGGTCACGCCGCATCCAGCCACGTGGCGTCCAGTTGACGTGGATATCGGCGGCTTGCGCCATCGTGAGGTCGTTCGAGTGCGCGTATAAGTTGCCCAGACCGCGCGCGGCTCGGGTGATGAGCATGATCCAGACGATCTCGCGCGACCGCGGCGATTCGTCATACAGGCCGGCGTGCATCATCCACTCTTCCATCGCCGTCGCCATGCCCTCGGCACGGCTCATCCACACGTTGTAGAGCAGCGCCTCACGACGGATCGGGTTGGCGTGCGGCGCCACCCGGATGCGCATGTTGTCCCACCAGTGATAGAGGTGGGTCCAGAGCGGAATGGGATCGCGTTGCGTCGCCTGCATGAAGAAGTTGCGCGCCGCTTCTGGAGCGAACGGCGCCGTCCGTTCGCGTAACGCCCGCTCCATCCAGGGCTCCATGGCCAGGATGCGGTTGTCGGCCATCCACTTCAGGTACCGCGGAATCGCCTTCTCCTGCAGCGCGGCATACGCCTCGGGAGTGTTCGCCACCGGCAAGGGCGGGAGCTGCCGATTGCGATTCTCTTCGAACCGCAACGAGGCGTGGGCTCGGGCCAGTTCGCGGCGCAGGATCGTCACCTCGTCCTCCCACGACAGCGGCGCCAGCAGCACGTTGCGGAGATACCAGGTGTACTGCTCCTTCCCAATGCCGGAAGGGCCGGTCTTCTTCGGCGCTTCGCTGCGCAGCCATCCGGCGAAGCCGTTGGTGGCGGACAGAGCCGACTCACTGGCGCTGGACAGCGCGTTGTCACTCGCCGGTACGCGGCCGGCGAGTGTGCGCAGCGCCACACTTTGATCTTCGAATGCCCGAACGGCGCCCACCCACAAATCGGTCGCATTGCCTGCCGCCAGGTTGCGGCGAGCTGCGTCGAGCAGTGGGGCAATGGTCCGCAGCTTCGCGGCCAGCTCCGCGGATTGCCCGGGCGACAGCGGCTGGACGATGTCGAGTCCCGTGCGCGGCCAGATCGGGTAGTCATAAAGCTTGATCGCGCCATGGATCACCGGCCCTTCTTTCGCCGGTGTGTCGCTCTCGCCGGTGATGATCGACGCGTAGTAGGCGGGATCCCGCGCGAACGGTTGCAGCACCCGCAGGTGGTACTCCATTCCGTTCATCTCGGCGCGCACCAGGTGGTGATCGACCTGCTGCGGGATCGACCAGCCCGCTTGATCGATCGCCTGCAATCGCGCTTGCAGGCGGCCAAGCTCCGTCAATCGGCGCGCGATGGTGGCGGGCGTGTAGTCGGGAACGCCGTCGCTCGTGCGCGGCGATTCCTCGAATGTCCGCCATTCGCCGAACAGGCGCAGCAGCTGCGGATACGTGGAGGCGGGGACCTGGGCGGCGAGCGCCCCGCCGGCCACGACCAGGATGGCCGCGAGCAGCCCGCAGCGGGATAGGGTCAATCCAGAGCGTGTCATCCGCGAATCATACGCCGACGATCGCGTCGGCCTCGATCTCAACCAGGTATTCGTCACCGATCAACTCCGCGCCGATCAGCGTATTAGCCGGTTGAATCCGGCCGAATCGCTCGCCGTGGGCCCGCGCCACCGGCTCCCAGTCCCGGACGTGGCGCACGTAGACGCGCGTGCGGATCACGTCAGTGAGTGCGCCACCCAGTGACTGCAGCGCTCCCTCGATCTTGTCGATCGCAAACACG
>JAYWEJ010000107.1:0-11525 GCA_043779345.1 Acidimicrobiia bacterium
CCTGTTCTACTTCGCGGTCCAGGGCGCGACCATGCTGATCCTGATCCTCGCGGCCAACACGGCGTTTGCCGGTTTCCCGACGCTGGCGTCGATCGTCGCGCGCGATCGCTACATGCCGCGCCAGTTTGCGAACCTCGGCGACAAGCTGTCGTTCTCGAACGGCATCGTGGCGTTGAGCCTCGGCGCGGCGGCGCTGATCGTCATCTTCGGCGGCGACCAGCATCGCCTGATCCCGCTCTACATGATCGGCGTGTTCCTGTCGTTCACGCTGTCGCAGTCGAGCATGTTCCTGCGCACGACGCGGATGCGCGAATCCGGCTGGCAGGTCAGCGCGGCGGTGAGCGGCTTCGGCGCGGTGTTGACGTTCCTGGTGCTGATCGTCGTCGTGTTGACGAAGACGCTCGACGGCGCCTGGATCGTCATCGTGCTGCTCCCGATCCTGATCACGGTCTTCAAGCTGACGCGCACGCACTACGAGAACGTCGCCTCGCAGCTGTCGCTGACGCACGTCCAGGTCGATACCACACCGCACGGCCACATCGTGATCGTCCCGATCGGCGGCGTCCATCGCGCGGTCATCGAAGCGCTGCGCTATGCGTCCGCGCTGGCCAAGGACGTCCGCGCCGTCTACGTCAACGTCAACCCGGAGTCACTGGTGCAGCTGAAGAAGGACTGGCCGACGTGGGGATCGCACGTCAAGCTGGTGGTGCTGCAGTCGCCGTATCGATCGATGACCGAGCCGCTGCTCGACTACATCGATCGCATGGAAAAGGAGCACCCCGATGACTACATCACCGTGGTGCTCCCTGAGTTTGTCGTGAAGCATTGGTGGCATCACCTGCTCCACAACCAAAGCGCAATGGTGTTGAAGGCGGCGCTGCTATTCCGCCCCCGCGTCGTGACGACTTCGGTGCCGTTCCACCTCAAGCAGTAGGTCGACTATTTTGGCTTGGCCGGCTCCGCCGGCGCCGGCTTCGCCTTCGGATCGACGGCGTCGAGCTTCTCGCGCTTGAACGCGGCGTTGAGCAGCGGTAGTTGCTTCGACAGCGTCTCCTTCATTTTCGTCAGCTGCGCGTCGAGCAGCGCGGCGAGCTCGTTGAACACTTCGACGCTCTGATTCGTCGGCTTGTTGTCGGCGCTCTCGATCACGCCGGCGAGCGCCGCGATCTTGTTGTTCAACTTGATCGGGTAGTTGAGCGGATCCTGGCCGCTGCGGTTGCGGACCTGGTAGGCCTCCTCCTCGACCGCCTTCAGCGGGACCAGCACCGCGTCAGCCAGCTTCTGGATTTCGTCCTTGCGGCGGCCCGAGACTTTCTGAAGCCGTTGGTTGACCTGGTCGCGCAGGCTGCGGATGTCGATCACCGCCTGGTTCGCCTCGGTGACCTTGTCGCGGACGCGCACCGAGAGCCTGAACTGCTCGAGAAGATCGGCCTCGGTGATGCCCTCGGCGACCAGCCGCGGATCGATCGCGATGTTGAAGTCGCGGGACTTGGTTTCGCCGTTCGCCGTGATGCGGACCGAGTAGTTGCCGGTCGGCGCGGCCGGTCCGCGTTGCGGCGCGGCCGCCCACATGATCATCCCCGGGAAGACCACGGCGCCGTCGTAGCGCATGTCCCACGTAAAACGATTGATGCCGCGCGCCGTGCTGACGCGCGGTGCTCCGCCCCCGAAGAAGAAGTCGGCGTCGCTGGGCGCCGGCGTCGCCTGCTTCGGGGTGCCGCTGAACGACCGCAGCACCGTGCCGCCGGCATCGAGGAACTCAATCTTCACCTCCGCCGCCTCCTTGTTCAGGAAGTAGTCGAACGTCACGTTGCGATCGCGGCCACGCATCGGGTTGTTGGTCTCGAAGACGAACAGCGCGTTGTTGGTGAGCTCCGGCGTGGCCTGGCGCAGCACGCCGATGTTGTCGAGCACGTAGAAGCCGCGCCCGTGCGTGCCGATGACGAGGTCGCGCTCTTCCGAGATGATGCCGTGCACCGGCGTCGCCGGCAGGTCCAGCGTCAACGACTGCCACGACGCGCCGTCGTTGAACGAAACGTAGAGGCCCTGCTCGGTGCCGACATAGAGCAGGCCGCGGCGCTTGCTGTCTTCACGAATGACGCGCGGGAAATCGGTGTCGGGAATGCCGGTCACGATCTTCTGCCAGGTCTTGCCGAAGTCGGCGGTCTTGTAGAGGTACGGCTTGCGGTCGCCCATCTGGTAGCGATTGGCGGCGAGATACGCCACGCCGTTCTGGTGCGGCGACGCGTCGATCAGGCTGATGCGCGCGAACTCCGGCAGATCCGGCGGCGTCACGCGCTGCCAGTTCTTGCCGCCATCGCGGGTGACGTGCACCCAGCCGTCATCCGAGCCGGCCCAGAGGGTGTTGACGTCCTGCCGCGACGGCGCCAGCGTGAACACCACGGCATAGGTCTCGACGCCGGTCTGATCCTTGGTGATCGGGCCGCCTGACGCCTGCATCGTCTTGGGATCCGAGCGCGCCAGGTTCGGGCTGATGCGCTCCCAGCTTTGTCCGTCGTTGGTGGTGCGCCAGACGTGTTGCGAGGTCGCGTAGAGCGTCCTCGGATCCAGCGGCGAGAACAGGATCGGATAGGTCCACTGGAACCGCTCCTTGATGTCGATCGAGGAGTAGCCCATCGGGTTGTTGGGATAGATATTGACGGCGCGCTGCTGGCCGGTATCGCGATCGAGACGGCTCAAGTAGCCGCCATAGCTGCCGGCGAAAAACACATTGGTGTCTCTCGGGTCGGCGGCGATGTAGCCGCTTTCGCCGCCGCCGACGGCGTAGAAAATCGGCGGCAGGCTGCCCTCGCCGGCGCCGGGATTCGCCTGGCTGCCGACGCAGGCCGTGCTGTTGTCCTGCTGCGCGCCGCAGATGTGATACGGCACGTGCCTGGTCGTGAAGACGTTGTAGAACTGCCCGGTCGGGAGGTCCTGATCGGTCCAGGTCTGGCCGCCGTTCCAGGTCACGTTGGCGCTGCCGTCGTTCGCCTGCACCATGCGCTTGTTGTCGGTCGAGGAAATCCACAAGTCGTGGTTGTCGCTGTGCGGCACGCGGATGTTGGTGGTGGTCTTGCCGCCGTCGGTCGATCGGAAGAACTGGACGTTGAGGATATAGACGGTGTCCTTGTCCTTCGGATCGGCGTTGAGGCGGGTGTAGTAGAACGCGCGCTGCCGCATGTTGCGGTTGTCGTTGATGATCTTCCAGCTGGCGCCGGCATCGTCGGAGACGTAGAGGCCGCCGGCCGCTTCGTTTTCGATCAGCGTGTAGACGCGGTTGCCGTCGGCGCCCGAGACCGACACCCCGACCTTGCCCCACAGACCCGTCGGCAGCCCGGGGTTCTTGGTGATCTCGCTCCACGAGTCGCCGCCGTCGGTGGACTTGAAGAGCCCGCTGCCGGGGCCGCCGCTCGACATGCTCCACGGCGTGCGGTGAGCTTCCCACAGCGAGGCGAAGATCACGTTCGGGTTCTTCGGATCGATCGAGATGTCGACGCCGCCGGTCTTGTCATCGCGGAACAGCGTCCGCCGCCACGTCTTGCCGCCATCGGCGGACTTGAAGATGCCGCGTTGGGGATGGTCGTTGTAGACCTGCCCGAGCACCGCTGCATAGACGATGTCGCAGTTGGTCGGGTGGATGCGCAGTCGCGCGATCGCCTGCGAGTCCCGGAGATCGGACAGCTGATCCCACTTGACGCCGCCGTCGCTGGTCTTGTAAACGCCGTCGCCCTGGATGATGTTGCCGCGGAACTGTGTTTCACCGCCGCCGATGTAGACGACGTCCGGGTTCGACTGGCACACCGCCAGCGAGCCAATCGACGACGTATTGATTTTCCCGTCGGTCATCGGCGCCCAGTTGGATCCGCCGTCGGTGGTCTTCCACGCACCTCCGCCGGTCGCGCCAAACCAGTATTCCAGCGGGCGAGACTCGCTGCCCCCGACCGTCAGCGATCGGCCGCCGCGCGCGGGGCCGACGCTTCGCCAGCGCATGCCGCTGTAGAGGCCCGGATCAACCGTGCTGCCCTGCTGCGCCGACGCCGGCGGCATCAACAACGACACGACGCCGGCGACTGCGAGGGCCAGGATTGTTCGCGACAATTTCATAAGGAGTCTCCAGGACAACAAGTGGTCCGTCATTCTATCTAACGCCGGTGCCGGACGAGAAGGACCAGGCCGATGGCGTTGAGCGCGATGATGCGGATGCGGCGCACCAGCGCCAGCGTGACACCGACGGCGGATGCCAGCCCAAGCGCGGCGGCGACGGCTCCGGAGCCGGCTTCATCGATGCCAAGCCGGTATGGGACGAACTTGAAGGCCACGGTGACGAATCGTCCCGCGCTCTCGAGCAGGAACGCCTCGGCAAGCGTGCTGTCCGGGACGAGCAGGAGCAGGATCAACCACACTTCGGCGACCGCCGCGATGTGAAACGCGACTTCCCACAACACGACGTGCGCGAGGCGGGCCGCCGGCCACTGCGGCACCGCGTAGATTTGCGACTCGATCTCCCGGATCGTTTCCGCGGGCGCGTCAGACGTGCCGGCGAGTTTCGTCACGAGCGGCGCCAGCCTCGAGATGACGGCCGGACGCGCGCGGACCGCCCAGATTCCGATCACGGCCACGATCGCAGCCACCGCGATGATCACTTCCGCGACCTGCTCGAGACCCGCAGGGACGTTGGCGCGTTGCAGGAAGAGCCACGTGCCTGAGAGCAGCACCACCAGCACCGACGCGATGTAAAAGGCGTTTTCAATCGTGACGGAAGCGACGCTGCTCACCGTCGAGATCTTGGCGCGCACCATCAGGATCTTCGTCGGCTCGCTTGCCAGGACGCCGAGGGGCGTGAGATTTCCCATCGCATCCGAGACGATCCACGCCACGAACGCGTCACCGAAGCGCAGTTGCGGATCGTTGGCGCAGACCAGCCACGCGCGCGTGCGGCAGACCATGCGGAAGGCGCCGAGCAGCACGACGGCGGCGAACCACCAGCCGATGCTCGCGGCGCCCACCACGACCGCGCCCCAGCCGCCGGCGCGCTGCACCGTGACGATCAGCAGCGCGATGCCGGTCGCCGCAACGATGCTGTTCAGGAAAGACAGGCGCGAGCGGGACACTGACCGACGATGTTAGCGGGTAAAACGTTTCGAGGACACGGAGAAGTACGGAGGGCACGGAGCACGGAGAGATGGATGCGCAAATAATGCGCCCTCGCATGGTCGCATCCATAGAAGTGTCTGCTGCGATTTCACACTGGCCTCTTAACTAAGGCCTGTTTCTGGCGGCACGGTGCGTGCTCCATGTGTCGGCATGAATCACGATTACCGTGTCACCGGGTTGGTCCTCGGTTGCGCGATCGATGTACATAAGAAGCTCGGCCCGGGGCTCAAGGAAACCACGTATCACAAGGCGCTATGTGAGGCGCTGTCGCGGCAGGACCTCAAATTCCGCTCTCGACAGCGCGTAAACATTTCCTATGAAGGCGTGCCGGCAGGTTCTTACGAGCCGGACCTGATCGTGGAAGAAACTGTGGTTGTCGAACTGAAGAGCGTCGACCGCCTGATTCCGCTCTTCACTTCACAGGTAATCTCGTACCTCAAGATCACCGGTTTGCAGGTTGGGCTGATTCTAAACTTCAACTGCTCGAAGATGACCGAAGGGATCAAGCGGGTTGTGCTATGACCCCCTCCGTGTCCTCCGTACTCCTCCGTGTCCTCGGAGCTCTCTTATTGTTTGACCAATTCGACTCGCCGGTTCTTGGCGCGGCCGGCGTCGGTGTCATTGCTGGCGACGGGAGAGAACGGCCCGACGCCCTCGGCGTGCAAACGCGCCGCGGCGATCTTATGGCTGGTCGTCAGCGCGGTGACGACAGCCGCCGCGCGCCGCTTCGAGAGATCCACATTCTGCGCAATTGGACCGACGTTGTCGGTGTGCCCGACCACATGCAATGTCAGCGAGGTGTTGGCGGTGAGTAGCTTCGCGATCTCTGCCACGGCTGAGGCTGATTCCGGCTTGATGTCGGCCCGGCCGGTGTCGAACAGAATGTCGTAGACCGCGACGTGGCCGGTGCTGCCGATGTCGCGGTTCAGCGCGTCGGCGGAGATCTTCACGAGCCCGGTCTCCATCGGCTTGGTTTCGACGATCAGGAACCGGGTTTCGAGCGGCATCACGTGGAACGCGACGTAGATGTCACCTTCGGCGCGCGCCAGCTTCGACGCCATGTAGCGCGCCTCGTCGCCGTTCGGAATCGTATACAGCGGCCCGGCGCCGACCTGTGACCCGCATTCCGGATTGCCTTTGCAGGTATAGATCGTGGTGAAGCCCGCGGCCTTCAGCGCCCCTTCGTAATTCCTGAACACTTCCAGCAGCGATCGTCCCGGCGGCGTGCCATAGCCGAAGGCGGTGTACTTCCCTTCGACGTGCTGCATCTTCGTGAACTTGTTGTCTTTGGTCGGCCCGGTGGGAATGTCGAATTCGTCGAAGGCTCTCGCGACCAGGTCCATGCCGATGGTCGAGCCTGGATACGGCGGGATCAGCGGATGCCCTTGCTTGGCCGGCTGCGCCGCCGCGGGTGCGATCGAGATCACAAAAAGGAGGAGCACGCCGCCGAGGAAACGGATCATTCGGACCTCCGGGTGTCAGTGTAATCGGGGGCGAATCGCTATTGCTTGACGAGCTCCACGCGCCGGTTCTTGGCGCGGCCGGCATCGTTATCGTTGCTGGCGACAGGGGCGAGCGGTCCGACGCCGTCGGCGTGCAGGCGTGTCGCCGCGATCTTGTGGGTGGTCGTCAGTGCCGTGACGACCGCCGCCGCGCGCCGCTTCGACAGATCCATGTTCTGTGCGAGCGAACCGGCGTTGTCGGTGTGGCCAACGACGTGCAGCGTCAGCGTGGTGCTGCCGGCCAGCATCTTCGCGACTTCGGCGAGCGCCGCCGCAGATTCAGGCTTGATGTCGGCCCTGCCGGTGTCGAACAGGATGTCGTAGACGGCGACGTGTCCGGTGGCGTTGATGTCCTTGGCGAGCGCGTCGGCCGAGATCTTCACGAGGCCCGTGGCCATCGGCTTCGACTCCACGATCACAAAGCGCGTGTCGAGCGGCTGCACGTGCATCGCCACGAAGATGTCGCCCTCCGGACGCGCCAGCTTCGCCGCCAGGTACCTGGACGGCCGGTCGCTGCGCGGTGAGGACCACGGTCGTCAGTAAGAAGAGTATGGCGATGCTGATCTGTTTCATGCGTGTGTGAGCAAGCTTACTTGACCGTGACGTTCAGACGCGTGCGCTGCGCGAATTCTGAATCCGTCGCGGTCAGCTCGAGCTCGTAGAGACCGGGCGACGGAAAGATCGCCTTCGTCCTCGCCGATCCGGGAATCGTGAACTTCACGTCTCCCGGTCCGTTCAGCACCTTCCATTCGACGGTCAGTCCCTTGCCGCGCGGCAGCCCTTCGTCGTGCGCGCTGCCGAACAGGTTCAGCTCCTCGTTCGCCGCGACCGAGAGCGTGGCCGGATTGTTCGGGCGCGAGGTGACGCCAAGGACGCGGACGATCGGCGGTTGATTGAGACACACGCCCTTCGGCACTCTCGCGTAATCGATCTTCGCGAGCTGCGTCGCGCCTTCGACCAGGTTCCAGTTCGATTGCAGCATCCGCTCGCTCGTGCCCGTGGTCGTGCCGCCATGCGTCAGCGTCCATTTCATCTTGCCATCGAAATCCGAGGGCACGACCATGACGCACTGGAAGCGCCAATGGCCCGGCTTGAAGGTGGTTGGCTGCATCCGATCGCCGGGCGTGGGTCCGAAGGAATTGCCGGCGCCCGGCGCGATCGTCACGCGGTCGGCGTTGTGGCTGAAGTACGCAAACGACAGCGTGTAGCTGCCATCGGGGTTCTTGAGAAAACCGTCGTAGACGGGATAAATCGGCTGGTTTTGCTGGGCGAGCGCGGCCAGCGGCCCGGCCACGACGAGGGTCAGGGCAAGTAAGAGCGCCTTCATGTAGGGCGGCACTTTAGTGCCGCAGCGGGTGTAAAGTAAAGCGCACCAGGAGGCCTTCATGGTCACGGTTTCGCGACTTACCGGCGTCACGGGCGCGGTCTTCGCTGCCACGCTTCTTTTTTCGTCTCAGCCGGTCACGCACGCGTCCACCTCCGCGCAAAGCGCGTCGGTGGACAAGCAAGCCGTTCCCGCAGCACCGACCTTCGCGAAGGACGTGTTGCCGATCATGCAGCGCTCCTGCCAGTCCTGCCATCGTCCCGGCACGCCGGCGCCGATGTCGTTGATGACCTTCGCCGAAGTCAGGCCGTGGGCGCGATCGATCAAGACCAAGGTCACCAGCCGCGAGATGCCGCCGTGGCACATCGATCGCAGCATCGGCGAGTACTCGAACGATCCGTCGCTGAGCGACGCCGAAGTGGCGTTAATCGCGAAGTGGGTCGACACCGGCGCCCCGGAAGGCAACCGCGCCGACGCGCCGCCGGCGAAAGTCTTTCCGCCGAGCGCGGAATGGACCTACGGCGAGCCTGATCTCGTCGTGCGCATGGAGAAGGGCTTCAGGATCCCGGCCAGCGGTCCCGACTTCATCCCCGAAGAGCACGTTGATCCGAAATTGACCGAAGACCGCCACGTGAAGTGGGTCCAGATCATTCCCGACGCGTGGAAAGCCGTGCATCACGCGCACGTCTACGTCGATCTGCCGGAAGGCATCGATACCGACGGCCTTGGGCTGGGCATGGGATCGAACGTCGGCAACTCGATGGACCTGATCGAATACGGCGCCGGCAACGACGCCGACATTTTCCCGGACGGCACGTCGAAGATGTTGAAGAAGGGATCGATCTTCCGCTTCGAAGGCCACTATCACCCGTACGGCGAGGAGCAGTTCGATCGCATGCGCGTCGGCATCAAGTTCTATCCGCGGGGCTACAAGCCGGAGCACGTCGTGACGTCGCATCGCATTCGCACCGGCCTTGGCAACGACTGGGTGCTGAACCGCGAGCGCGTTGAAGATCTGCTGCTGCGTGCCGGGCACAAGCTGTCGATCGACGAGCCGGCGATGCCGACCGGCGCGTTGATCGCGGAAAACCCGCTGCACGGCGCCGCCTATCTCAGCATTCCGCCGAACAGCGTCGTCACGCACGATCGCTACTGGCCGCTGCCGAAACCGGCGCTGATCATCAGCTTCCAGCCGCACATGCACTTCCGCGGGACGAAGATGCTGCTCGAGGCGATTCACCCCGATGGCCGGCGCGAGATCCTGACCAACGCCACGCACTACGAGCAGAACTGGCAGGTCACCTATAAGTACAAGGTGCCGCACCTGTTCCCCGCGGGCACCATCCTGCACACGGTGTCGGTCCACGACAACACCGCGAACAACCGGCACAATCCGGATCCCTCCGCGTGGATCGGCTGGGGATCGCGGACGATGGATGAAATGGGCCATGGCTGGACGGACATCGCGTTCCTGAACGACGCGCAATACAAAGAGGAACTCGCGAAACGCCGCGCCCAGCGCACGACGACGACTGATTCGAAACAGCAGTAGACGCTCGCGAATGATCACTTTTCCGAAGGCGGGTCTGAAGACCCGCCTCTACCTTCTCGCGACCGTCCTGCTCCTTCCTGGTGTGGTCGCCGCGCAATACGGCGCAGCCAACGGGGAGTGGCGAACGTGGGGCGGCGATCTTGCCGCCACCCGCTATGCCCCGCTCGATCAGATCAACGCGGCGAACTTCAACTCGCTGCAGATCGCGTGGCGCTTCCGCACCGAGAACCTCGGCTCGCGGCCGGACTTCAATCTCCAGACGACGCCGTTGATGATCAACGGCGTGCTCTACGCGACCGCCGGCGAGCATCGCAATGCGGTCGCGCTCAATGCCGCCACCGGCGAAATGCTGTGGATGCATCGCCTCGAAGAGGGCCGGCGCGCGCAGTTGTCGTCGCGCCGGCTGTCGGGTCGCGGTGTCGGGTACTGGAGCGACGGCAAAGGCGACGAGCGGATTTTCTACGTCACGATCGGCTATCAGCTGGTCGGCCTCGATGCCAAGACCGGCCGCCCGCTCAAGGATTTCGGCGTCGACGGCGTCGTCGATCTGAAGAAGGACGCCGATCAGGATCTCGATCCCATTCAGGGGGAGATCGCGTGGAACGGCGCGCCGGTGGTGGCCAAGAACGTCGTCCTGGTCGGCGCGGCGCATCGCGCCGGCACCACGCCGGCGAGCCGCACCAACGCGAAGGGCTATATCCGCGCCTACGATCCGCGGACGGGCAAGCGGTTGTGGATCTTCCACACCATCCCCATCCCCGGTGAATTCGGCAACGACACGTGGCTGGAGAAGTCGTGGGAATACACCGGCAACACCGGCGTCTGGACGCAGATGACGGTCGACGAGCAGCTCGGCATTGCCTACCTCCCGGTGGAGATTCCCACCGGCGATTATTACGGCGGTCATCGCCCGGGCAACAACCTGTTCGGCGAGAGCCTGGTCGCCCTCGATCTGCAGACCGGCAAGCGGATCTGGCATTACCAGTTCGTGCACCATCCGATCTGGGACTACGACGTGCCGTGCGCGCCGATCCTGGTGGACATCACCGTCAACGGCCGCACGATCGCCGCGATCGCGCAGCCGACCAAGCAGGGGTTCATCTTCGTGTTCGATCGCAAGACCGGCGAGCCGGTGTGGCCGATCGAAGAGCGCCCGGTCGAGAAGGGCACCGTGCCGCGCGAATGGTATTCGCCGACGCAGCCCTTCCCCACCAAGCCGCCATCGGTCGAGCGCCAGGGCTTCCTGCCGGAATACGTCCTCGACTTCACGCCCGAGCTGAGGGCCGAGGGCCTCAAGCTGATCGAGCGGTATAAGATCGGGCCGCTCTACACGCCACCGATCGCCAGAGGCGAGGACGGCAAGGCGGGACTGCTGTTCATTCCGAACGGGCCGAACTGGCCGGGCGGATCGTTCGATCCCGAAACCGGCATGCTCTACATCTACTCGCACACGCTGGTGCGCGTGCTGTCGATGGTGAACGATCCCAAGCGCTCCGACATGAACTTCATCAGCGACGGCGGCGCGTCTGATGATGGCGGCGGCGGCGGTCTCAGCGTCAGGGGCCTGCCACTCGTGAAACCGCCGTATGGGCGCATCAGCGCGGTCGATCTCAACAAGGGCGAGATGGTGTGGCAGATCGCCCACGGTGAGACGCCGGATGCGATCAAGAACCACCCCGCGCTGAAGGGCCTGAACATCCCGCGCACCGGACGGCCGGGCGGCGCCGGTGGCAGCTCCGGCGGCATCGGCACGCTCGTCACCAAGACGCTGGTGATCTCCGGCGAGGGCGGCACCGTGACGATGCCCGACGGGTCGCGCGGCGCCATGCTCCGCGCCTACGACAAGAAGACCGGCGCCGAAGTCGGCGCGGTCGCGATGCCGGGCGCGCAAACCGGCAACCCGATGACCTACATGCTCGACGGCAAGCAATACATCGTGGTGGCGTCGAGCAGCTCGATCCGCCCCGGCGAGCTGGTCGCGTATCGCCTGCCA
>JAYWEJ010000108.1:0-4854 GCA_043779345.1 Acidimicrobiia bacterium
CACGCGTAGATCGGCACGGCGAGCGTCCGCCCATTCAGCAGCCGCCGCAGCGCGTCGAATTCCTCGAGCGACAAATGCGGGCTGCCGATCGCCACCGCATCGATACGATCGGCGCGGCCGGCCGTCGAGAGGCGTCCCTGTGCATCGCGGACCATCTCGTTGGTGACGACGATCCGTTCGGACGCGGGCAGGTGCTGGAGGGCGGTCGCCTCATCGGGCGCCTCCGGCGTGGTGCCGGCGACGTGAAACAACCCCACCGATCCGGCGGACGCCGCCGTGGCGCCGAACGCTTTCAGGAGGTCTTCCCGGGGCCGGAACGCGAGGCCGGTAATGACGCCGACCGCGTCGCCGATCAATCGCCCGTACAAATTGCCGAGCACCGGCCACGCCACGTCTGAGCGCAGGAACGCCGCGTCGACGTGCGACACGTCGAAGATCACCGTCGCGCGCCGGTGCTCGGTGCGATGCAAGCCGTAATCAGGCGCGCGCCCTGAGATCGCGCACGCGATGTCGAGAAAATCACCGTAACGGTTGGTGCGCGCACCGAGCACGGAATTGCAGAACACCACCGCGTTCGATTCACCCCACGCGACCTGGCTGCCGAACGCCGGACGATGGCCGGCCTGGTACGGCGCGCAGGTCCACGTCGATTCACACCCGAGCTGTTGATACGCGGTCATCATCCGCTTCGCCATTTCGAGCTCGTGCGGAGGCAGCCGATTGCGCGAGCAGCCGGTGAGATCGATCGCGCCGACATTGAGGGTGGCGCGCACCGCCGTCCTGGCGCCGCCGGCGACGAGCCGCTCGGCAAACAAGGTCCCCGAATCGCCGTGATAGAGCGCGCCGTCGATGTGCGCCGACTCAATCGGAATCAGCCCCCCGGCGCCCATCAGCCGCGCCGTCTCGGCGACGATGCGCATCGCCATGGCGGCGCCGTCGCCACGCTCGCCGGCGGCGATCCCACGTTCCTCGCTTGTGAGCTGAACGGCCACTGAGCTTAGTCTGACACGGACGCGCCACGGAGACTCGGAGACTCGGAGACTACTTTTGGAACATGCCAATGCTGCTGAGCAGCACATCAAAACCCGACGCGGAACCCGAGCTCGAATTGCCAGCGCGGCTTGGGGCCGTCGAGGGCGCGGATCGCCGCCAGCTCCAGCGGCAGGCCCATCGCGTTGACGCGGACGCCGCCGCCGAAGCTGCTGATCATCGCGGTGTTCGCTTCGCCCCAGACCCGTCCGCCGTCGGCGAAGACAAACGCGTCGGCTGGGAACGCTCCGTAATCGAGCTGGCGCGAGCGGATGCCCCAGACCGGCACGCGCACTTCGACGTTGCCCACCAGCAGCCGGCTGCCGAGCAGGTCGTCGCCGCAGACGCGCGTCGCATCAGGCCGGCAGTAGCGCAAGTCCTGCCGATGGCCGCGCACGAAGTAGCTCGAGCCGAGGAAGTTCGAGAGCAGCCGCGGATCGCTGCCGTCGGCGCCGTAGCGGCCCGAGTGCAACACGCGCACCGCGACGGAGTACGGGCGAACCGGCATGAAGTACTTCCTGAAGTCGGCGGTCACGCTGGTGTACGACAACTGCCCCGCCGCCGGCGCGACCTCGAAGCGATACCGCGATCCAAGGAGGGGCCCGGTCGGGCCGAAGACCGTAGTGTCGTGGACGAGCGCCGCGCTCACTTCCGCGACCGTTGTCGGCAAGCCGCCCGGCGATTCGACGCGATCGTTCGACAGCACCTTTCCGGTATCCGCTGCCGAAATCTGCGAGCGTAGATCGCGATGGTAGGTGGCATGGCGCACACCGCCCGTGAATTCCACACGCAAGCCCTTGTTGAAGGGGTACGCCAGCACCGCCGCCGCGCGCAGCTGCATGCGCTGCAGGTAGTCGGACTGCTTCAGCAACGACGGCTGTCCCTCGAACTCGATCGCTTCCGAGCGGCGATACCGAATCACGCTCGGCTCGAGCTCGCCCAGCGCGCCCCAGTTCCAGCGCCGCTCCTGGTTGAGGAAGCGGAACATGAACGCCGCATCGCGGAGGCGGTTGCCGATCTGCACAGCGGCGCCGAGCCGGCGTTCGCCCAGCATGTCCCCGAAGAACAACGCGCCGCCGCCGCGCACGAACGTGCCGAACGGGCCGCCGCCGGAGCTCAAATAGGGCTGCCCAACGCCCTCGAGAGACAGCCGCGACGCGTAGTCGCGCACGCCCATCGACTCCGGGCCGGGCAGGCCCCTGCCCGCGTCAACGAGATACGTATCGACGAGGCCCTCGTCGGCCGGGCCGCCGTGATCTTCGGCAATCATCGTCGACTCACCCTCGAGCGCGGCGCTGTCGTTGAGGACGACCAGCCGCGGCCGGCCGCGCTCGTAGACCGTGAAGGCCAGCGCCGCCGCATCATCGGCCATCGAGAACGCCGGACTGGTCGGCGTGATCCCGCTGATGCCGGTATCGACGTTAGTGATCCGGTGCAGCGTGCCCGCCGCCAATCCGGACCGATAGATGTTCATCGTCCCATCCGGATCGCTGACGAAATACAAATCGCGATCGTCCGCCGACCATTGCGGGTTCAGATGCGTGCTGCCGGTCGCGATCGAAATATCGCGGACCGAGTGCGACGCGACGTCCATCAGCGCCAGGCGCGGCCGGCCGAAGCGCAGCGTCTCGAGATCGCTGGAGAACCGCTCGGTGACGAACGCGATGGTGCGGCCGTCGTGCGACCACGCCGGCTGCAGATCGGCGAACGCATCATCGGTCAACTGGCGCAGCTGCTCGGTGGCAAGGTCGGTGACATAGAGATCGGTCAGGCCGCCCGCCAGCGCCGAGAACACGATCGAGCCGCCGTCGGGCGACCAGGAGGGCGACAATACCTGGCCGATGCGATCGAACACGATCTCGCGATCGCGGCCGCGGCCGCTCATGTCGATCAGCATCAGCGCCGCTTGACCCTGTCTAACCGCCGCAAAGGCGAACCACGTGCCGTCAGGACTCCACGCGCCCGCCGAGCGCAGCGGCTGCAGGCTGTCGAACTTGGCGCTCGCCGCGGTGGTCGCCAGCTTGCGAATGACGCGGCCGCTCTCGACGTCGGCAAGAAACAGATCGAGCGACAGCCGATCGCGTTCCGAGAAGAACACGGCTTGCGTGCCGTCGGGGCTGAGCGACGGGCCCAGCTGCATGTGCTGAGGGCTCCACGTCTTCATCCGCTCGGAGCCGTCGGGCCGCTTGCCGTAGGCGCTGCTGACGCAGACGCGCCAGTCTTTGTACAGGGTCTCGAGATCTTCGCCGGTGGCATGGCGGATCCGATCCTTCAGCCGCCGCTGCTTGCGGCCGGGCTTCAGCATCTTCTCGATCACCTCGTCGCCGAAGCGATGACCGAGGTAGGACCAGAAGGCGTGCCCGTAGAGATACGGCGACAGCTTGCGCGCCGCGTCGCCGTGTTTCACCGGAACGTGATCGCTCAACACCGCATCGCGTAGCCAGAGCGACGACTCGTTGTCGAGCGAGCCTCGCGAGAGGTATTCGGCCATGCCTTCGATGAACCACAGCGGCTGCCCGGTGCCACCATGCCGGCGCCCGATGTCGAACTGAAACGCATGCGCGATCTCGTGGCCGAGCACGCGATTGGTTTCCGCCATCGTCGGCGCGAACGGCATCGTGACGCGCCGGCGCGCTGCATCGGTGACGCCGCCGACCGAATCCGGCAACAGTCCCGCTACGACATTGGTCTGCGCGAACTCGGCCTGGCTGCCGTAGAGCACGAGCGGCTGACGCGTCTTGAATTCGTGGTTGAGCAGCGTCGCGAACCGCGTGTACCAGCGCTCCGCAAGTTGCGCGGCGATGCCGGCCGCCCGCTCTTCGCGCGGGTAGTAATACACGTCGAAGTGCTCGGTGGCGAGGATCCGGAAATCAAAGTCGAGATACTCGACCTTGTTTCGTCCGAAATACTGCGCGCTGAGCGACGACGCGCCCAGCAACACCATCGCGGCAGACACCACCAGCGTACGGATCAAACGTGCACCCCTCGCCTTTTTAAGGAAACAGGGTGTTTCTAACTTAGGGCTTTGATGGAATCAAGAACGATCTTGCGGAAAAGTGGTAGGAGAAGGCGAAGTGCGGAAGAATCTTCCGCACTTCTGCCTACGGTCGAGCTGCCACAGATTGGGCACAGAGTGTCTGTGTCTAATCTGTGTTCATCTGTGGCTTACCAACGGAACGTAAGTCCAACTGAGCCGCGCCAGAAGTTGAAGCTTCCAAGCGACAAATCGAGGTCGTTGTCGGCTTCGTGGTCCTGGAGCGCACGGAAGTAGCGAAGATCGCCGCGCACACCGAGGTTGTCGTTGAAATTCGCGTTCACGCCGCCGCCGAAGTTGACACCGAGGTCATTCGTCGACAGGTCGTTGAAGAGGCCCGTGCCGCTCGTCACGCTGGCGCGGATCAGGCCGAGGCCCGCTGACGCATAGGGACGAATCCCGCTGCCGGGCTTCGCACTGAGGAGCAGGTTGCCCATCAGCGTCGTCACGTTGTTGTCACCGAACTCGAAGTTCTGATCGCCGGCAGTGTTTTCGAAGAAGTTCGGCGAGTAGCCGAGATCGATTTCGAAGCCGACGACGCTCGGGTTCCAGCCGAGAGTGGCGCCGAAGTCCATGCGACGCTCGACGGCGTCGTCATCATCCGGGAAGTCGCCGAAGTCGGCGTTGCCGCCGAAGTTGCCGCCAATGAACGGAGAAAAGAACCAACCGCTCTGCGCCTGAGCCGACGCGGGGAGCAGTACCACCAGCGACAACGCGCTGGCCATCAAAAGCTTACGAACTTGCATCATGCCTCCTTGGGTTTGGCCTGTGGGTCGCCATTACATCGAGAA
>JAYWEJ010000109.1:0-4829 GCA_043779345.1 Acidimicrobiia bacterium
CGCAGCGTCAGGTCGGCGCTGGCGACGACGCGTGCCTGGTCGTTGTCGATGCGCAACGTGCCGGGCGCGATCAGCCGAACGTCGAAGCGGACGTTTGACGCGGCGGCCACCTGCCCTTCGACCGACGGCACCGCCGCCTCGCCGCCGGTCAGCCCGCTGAAGAGGCCGCCGGATGCGCCGAACCCGCGCGCCCAGCTGGCGCTCTTCACGTTGACCGTGCCGGTTACCATCGGCGCCGCCGCCGGCCCCTGCAGCGCGAGCTCCGCGTCGACCAGCGATCGCATGCCTTCGGGATAGCGCAGGTTCATGTCCTGGCCGACCGCGGTCACGTCGAACTCGCTCAGTTGATACGCGGACAAACCAATGTGCCCGCCGAACCGCACGGCGCCGCCGCCAAGACGCGCGGTGATGCCGTCGAGACGCAGGCCGCCGGCGTCGAACGTCGCAATGCCGTTGACCTCTTCGAGCGCGTGCGGGAACGACAGCTGCCGGATGCGTCCGTTCGTCAGCAGCGCGGTGCCGGCCACCACCGGCGCCGCCGCCGTGCCGGTGATGCGCGCCGTCACTTCGGCGCGGCCCGAGCTGCGCAGGTCGGGCAGGAATCCCTGCAGCACCGCCAGGTTCGCGGCGCCATTCGCCTGCAGCGACAGCAACTGATCGACCAGGTTCACCGAGCCGCTCAGATCGAGCTCGGTGTCTTCACCCACCAGCTTGAGCGCTTCAACCTGCAGCACCTGGCGCTCGACGCTCAACCGGATCGGTGATTGGTTGCGCAGCCGGTAGTCGAGCAACCGCACGTTGACTTCTTCGATGTTGGTGTCGATCCGCAGCGCATCCGGGTTGTACAACTCGCCGACGACGCGAATGGTGCCGCTGGTGATCGCCGAGGTGAACGGCGAGAACGTCGGCTGCAGCACGCGCAAGTACGGATCGAGCGAGGTGTCGGTGGCGCGAAACGACAGCTCCGCATCCATTTCGTCGTTGAGCTCGATGCGGCCGGTGCCCGACACCGCCAGGCGCGGCGACGCCGCTTCGAGCTGGTAGGTCATCAGCAAGCCGCGCATCGACAGCCGCCCGGTCATCTCGCCGATGCCCTCGTCGCCGAAGAACAGGTCGCGGACGCCCCACTTGACGTCGTAGCGCGGCTCTTCGAACGTGCCGCCGCCGGTCGCGGTGAAGTCGAGCGACCCGAACAACGCCGGATATCCCGGGAACGCGGTCAGCGTCAGCGTATCGACGGCGATGCCGTGCCCGGCAACGTCGAATGAATACGTGCCGGCCCAGCCGACGTAGGCGGCGCCGTTGACCGAGCCGCCGCCCTTCTTCATCTCGATGCCGTTGAGGCGCACGCCCTCGCCCTCGAACTGCAGCGTGGCGGTCGCTTCCGAGAACGGCTCGTCGTACGCGACGCCGCGCGCGATCGTCATGCTGCCGAAGCCGTGCGGCCCTTCGTAGTCGCCGTAGACATGGAAGTCGCCGGTCAGCATGCCGTCGACGTCGTAGTCCTGGAGATCGAACGCCTCGCGGAAGTCCGACACCGGCATCTCGGTGACGCGGACGCGCGCGTCGAACTGCTCGCCGCCATCGGCGCGCGGATAGCCAAGCGCGAACTTGCCGGTCACGTCCATCCGCGACAGTTCTTTGGTAATTACCGCGCGGCTGATGTTGGCGTACGAGTTCTCGACGACGAAATCGCCGTCGATGTCGCCCCAGTTGACGTCCCACGCGAGCATTTCCGAGCCGGTCAAGCGCCCCTCGATACGCGGGCGGCGGAACGCGCCCAGCAACACGCCGTCGAACTTGCCGACGCCGTCGATCGGGATGGCGCGCGTCGGCGCGCCAAACGCCGTCATGATGCCGGCCAGGAAGCGATCGCTCTCCTGCCAGTTGCGGCTGGTCAGGCGGAACGGCATCTTGGTGCGCTCGCCGTACGCGGTCGCCCCTTCGAAGGCGATGTAGGTGTCCTCGGTGAGGAGGCGGCTCGGCTCGAAGCGAAGCGCTTCGGGATCGAATGAGTAGGTGACGTCGCCCGCTACCGGGAGCGGTGCCAGCGGCGTGTGCGTGCTGAATGGACCTGCGATCCGGTAACGATCGCGCGCCTCCGCGGCGGCAGTGGCGGCGAGCTGCGCCCCTTGCAGCCCGCCGGCCGATGCGAACGTAGCGGTGCCCGAGCCGCGCCGTTCGGCATAACGGCCGAGCGGCCATGACATTTCGGTGTGGCCGCTGGCGCGGCCGGCGAGGCGCAGGCCGCGGGTGTCGTAAAAGTCGGTCAGCGCGGTGAGATCGACGTCGCGATAGTTCACGTCGAACACGGCGCGGGCGGGCTGATCCTTCTTGCCGAGCGGCGCCATCAGGTACTTGAAGTCGGCGGTGCCGCCGTAAAACTCCGCGGTGGCGCGGGTCACTTCCATGCGATCGCGTACCCACACCACCGAGCCCGCGAGGTTTGGGAACCGATAATCGTTGACGCCCGCCAGCTCGCTCGTGAAGTCGCCCTTCAGCTCGCGGCCGCCCTTGAACATGTGGAAGGTGCCGGTGAAGTACCCTTCGCCGAACAGCGAGAACTTGTCGCGCGCGAAAAAGATCTCGCGCTGCTTCGGAAACTGGATCGTCGATTTGATCTGGTACAACTGCTCGGGCCAGTTCCTGAGATCGACGACGGCGGTCATCTCCGAGACCGCGCCGTCGGTGACCAGGTTGATGCGATCGAGCACGATCTTGTTGTCGACGAACTTGAAGCCCGCCGCCATGTCCGCCGACATCGGCTCGTATTTCTGGACGACGATGGTGCCGTTGGAGAAGCGGAACTGGCCGCGGTACTCGCCCGACTTCGCCACGGTCACGTCGAAATTGGGCGCGACCGCGCGCCAGTCCGATCCGTAATCGTTGAACACCAGCTCGCCGCGTTGCGCCCTGACGTACTGCAGCGTGGTCACGAATCGCGGCGGCCCGGTGCGCGGCGCGCGCGGCGGCCCGGTCAGTCGCGGGAAGGTCTGGCGGCCGTCCGGAAACGACTCGACCACCATCTTCCAGTCGGTCATCTCGATGGTGTCGAGAAGCACCTCGCCGTGGAGCAGCGCGCCCCATTTCAACGACACCTCGACGCGCTTGACCACGAGCCAGTCCGGCTCGTTGGGATACATGCCGCCGATGCGCAGGTCCTCGACGACGAACTTGCCGCTGCCGAGATGCACGCCGAGCCGGCCGATCGTCATGGTGCGCGCGAGCCACTTGCTGCCCTCGGCTTCCGCGCGCGCCCTCAAGGCCGGACCGAGATCGAGCGTGAGGATCGAGACCACCACGACCGCGACGATCACGCCGATCGTGACGGCAAACCTCCGGCCGTAGCGATACGCGCGGCGGCCCGCCGCACCCACGGCCGACCACGCGCGTCTCACTCGACTCGCTTCCGGAGTGGGACCTTCCTCGGTCATCGTCGGATCGAACTACTCACGACTCACTACTCCACGACCAGTAACACGGCGCCGGCGTCGACCGACTGCCCTTCGGCGACGGCAATGTCGCGCACACGGCCGTCGCGGGCCGCGCGCAATTCGTTTTCCATTTTCATCGCTTCGACGACGACCAGGCCCTGGCGGGCCTTCACGTCATCGCCCGGTTTGACGAGCACTCGCACCACTTTGCCGGGCATCGGCGCCGTGATGCGCTGCGGTCCGCTCGCGTTCGCGGCGGACCCGTCTTTTTTCTGACGTCCGAACGACCCGGCTGGGCGGATCTGCACGGGGATCGTCAGGCCATCGAGATGCACGTCGAAATCGCCCGCCGCCTGCTGCGCCTGCCCTGACCCTTCGGCAAGCTCAGGGTCACCCCGAGCCACGTCGAGGGGTGAGCGAGCGGAGCGAGTCGAATGCGTGGCGAATGCGGCATCGACCGAGCGCGAAGGCGTGTTCGCACCATCGAGTTGGACCAGCATCGACACCACCGAATCGCTGACGCGGCGCGCATCGACGATGTGCGTGCGGCCGTCGACATCGACGTGCAGCATGCCGCCCTTCCGCACGATGCCGACCGTGCGCACCTTGTCGCCGATGGCGACTTCGAAAATCATCGCAGCGCTTCCGTGCGGCCCGCGTCACGCCAGCGGCTTGCGGCCGGCGCGGCCACGCCGCTGGTCACGGGCCTGGTGAACAGGTGCACCGCGGCGGCGATCGCCGCGAGGTCTTCGTGCGACGCATCGATCGCCTGCAGCGGGCCACGTGGTGTCGCCCCGCCTCCGGCGGGGTCCCTGCCGAGCTTGCGATCGATGAAGCCGGTATCAAATCGCGCCGCTTTGAAATCGTCGTCTTCGAGCAGCCACCGGAAGAACGGAATCGTGGTGCGGATGCCGCGCACCTGATACTCGGCGAGGGCGCGGCGCATCCGCTGGATGGCGTGGTCGCGCGAGTCGCCCCACGTGATCAGCTTCGAGATCATCGGGTCGTAGAAGATCGGCACGTCGCCGCCTTCGTAGGCGCCGCTGTCGTCGCGCACGCCGGGCCCCTGCGGCACCCGCAGTCCCTGGATGCGGCCTGGAGACGGCAGGAAGCCGTTGTCGGGATCTTCGGCATAGATGCGGCACTCGATCGCGTGGGCCTTCGGATTGAGCAGCGCTTCCGGATCGAGATCGAGGCGCTCGCCACGCGCGATGCGAATCTGCCACTGCACCAGGTCGACGCCGGTCACCATTTCCGTGATCGGATGCTCGACCTGCAGCCGCGTGTTCATTTCGAGAAAGTAAAACGATCCGTCCTGGTCGAGCAGGAACTCGATCGTGCCCGCATTCGTGTAGCCGACCGCCCTGGCGACCGCGGCCGCCGCCGTCGTCATGC
>JAYWEJ010000110.1:0-4828 GCA_043779345.1 Acidimicrobiia bacterium
GCCGTCGCTTTGAGCTTCAGCCGGATCCCGACGGCTTCTTCACCTCTCACGACACCAACGGCAGGTTCGTCACCTATTACGGCGACAACCATCCGCGCTACAACGGCAACGTCGTCAAGGCAATGGCCTCCGCGAAGCACGGCTACCCGCACGTGGCCGCGCTGTTTGCCGATCACATCAGCGCGCTCGATGCCGCGACGCAGCCGCAGCGTGAAGAGGCGTGGCTGGCGCTGGTGACGACGCTCGACGATCAGCTGCTGGCGCGCGTCGAGAAGGTGGTCCGCCTCACGCCGACAATCGTCGAAGTGATCGTGCGCGCGCCGGCGGCGGCCCGGCATTTCCATCCCGGACAGTTCTATCGGCTCCAGAACTTCGAGCGGCTCAGCCCCCATGTGCGCGTCGACGATCACGTCGCGTCGATGCTGATGGAAGGCATTGCGCTCACCGGCGCGTGGGTCGATAAGGAACAGGGCCTGCTGTCGCTGATCACGCTCGAAATGGGCGTGTCGAGCCGGTTGTGCGCGTATCTCAAGCCGGGCGAGCCCGTGGTCGTGATGGGACCGACCGGCACGCCGACCGAGATTCCGGAGAAGTCCTCGGTGTTGCTGGCCGGCGGCGGCCTCGGCAACGCCGTGCTGTTCTCGATCGCCAAGGCCCTCAAGGCGCGCGGCAATCGCGTGCTCTACTTCGCCGGCTACAAGAACGGCGGCGATCTCTTCAAGCGCGAAGACATCGAAGAGGGCACCGACCAGGTGATCTGGTCCACCGACATGGGCGACGTAATCGAGCCGCACCGCCCGCAGGATCATCATTTCCGAGGCAACATCGTCCAGGCCATGGTCGCCTACGCCGAGGGCACGCTCGGCGATCGGAAGGTCGCGCTCAAGGACGTGTCGCGCATCATCGCGATCGGCTCCGATCGCATGATGAACGCCGTCCGCCTCGCGCGCCACGGCGCGCTGCAGCCGTACCTCGATCCCAGGCACGTCGGCATCGGCAGCATCAACTCGCCGATGCAGTGCATGATGAAAGAGGTCTGCGCGCAGTGCCTGCAGCGCCACGTCGATCCCGCGACCGGCAAGGAGGAGTTCATCTTCTCCTGTTACAACCAGGACCAGGAGCTCGACCGCGTCGACTTCGACAACCTCCAGGCGCGCCTCCGCCAGAACACCGTCCAGGAAAAGTTGTCGAATCTCTGGTTCGAGCACCTGCTCGATCAATCCGAGCTCGTTCACGTATAAGCTTCTCGCGTGCTGTCGCCCGGCGCTAAAATCGACGATCGCTACGAGATCATTGACGCTCTCGGCTCCGGCGGCATGGGGCACGTCTACCGTGCCCGCCGCCTGCACCTCGGTGACGACGTCGCCATCAAAGTGATGCAGGCGACGCCGGATGCCCCGCCGGAGTCGCGTGATCGCTTCCTGCGCGAAAGCCGCGCCTGCGCCCAGCTCCGCCACCCGAACATCGTCGGCCTGCTCGACTTCGGCTTCGACACCAGCAATCAGCCGTACATGGTGATGGAGCTGCTCAGCGGCCCCAGCCTCCTGGAAGAGATCAAGCTCGAGGCGCCGATGTCGCCGGAGCGCGTCGTCTCGATCCTCGAGAGCGTCGCCTCGGCGTTGCAGCTCGCGCACGGTCGCGGCATCACGCACCGCGATCTCAAGCCGGCCAACATCGTCGCGCACAAGTACGAGTCGGGTGAGCGCGTCTACAAGGTGATCGACTTCGGCCTCGCGGCGATGAAGGCGGCGAAAGACGAAACCCGCCTCACCGATCCGGCGTTCTTCCTCGGCACGCTGGCCTACGCGGCCCCGGAGCAGATGCGTGGAGAGGACGTCACCGCCGCGACCGACATCTACGCGCTCGGCGTGATTGCCTACGAGATGCTCACGGGCGCCCGGCCATTCGATTCCTCGAACCAGGCGACGCTGGTCACGCAGGCGCTCACCGCCGTTCCGGCGCGGGCCAGTACCCGCCGCACCAACCTCGCGGCGGAAGTCGATGACGCGGTGATGAAGGCGCTGAACAAGGAGCCCGCCACGCGCTGGCCGTCGGTGGAAGCGTTCATCGAGGCGCTGCAAACCGCGGTCGGCCGCGCGCCGGCGGCGGCCGCGCCGGTGACCGACAGCGGTCTGCTCTCCCGCTACGAACTGGGCGGCATGCTTGGCCGCGGCCGTCTCGGCAGCCTCATCTATCAGGGCACGCACCGCGCCCTCGGTATCCCCGTCGCGATCCGCGTGTTGAGGCGTGACGAGCAGCCGCACTGGGATGCCGTTCGCGCGCGTTTCCTCCTCGAAGCGCGGACGTTGCAGGTCTCGCATCCGAGCCTGCTGCAGGTCCGCGACTTCGGCGAAGACGAGCGCACCGTCTACGTGGTCACCGACCTGATCGAGGGCCCGAGCCTTCGCCAGGTGCTGGCCGAGTCGGGCCCGATGCCGTGGGAACGCGCCGGTGCGCTGATCGGCGCGGCGCTCGACGCGGTCGCCGCGCTCAATCAACGGGGCGGATTCATTTGCGGCGTCAACCCGGACATGATTCGCATTGCGCGAACCACCACCGGTCCCGATGAGCGCATCGTGATTTCGTCCGCCGGCATTCGCTCCGTCCAGGACGTGCTGGCGACGATGAGGGAGCAGGAGCTGCGCGGGCAGGAAGCCAGCGCCAACGAGCTGCCGTACCTGGCGCCCGAAGTGATGATGGGCGGCGCGCCCAACGCTCGCGCCGACGTCTTCACGATCGGCGTGCTGGCGTATCAGATGGTGACCGGCGACGTGCCGTTCAAGGCCGGCTCGCTGCCGGAGCTGCTCGGGCAGATGCTGCAGGCCAGGCCCGCTCCGCCCGCGGCACTTCCCGATGCGGCCCGCGATGCGCTCATGAAAGCGATCGACGGGACCGCCGCCAACCGCTTCGAGTCGGCGGACGCCTTCGCTCGCGCGCTCGCATGAGCCAGGCCGATCGGAGCTATCGGCCCGACATCGACGGTCTGCGCGCCCTCGCGGTCGCCGTCGTCCTGATCTTTCACGCGTTCCCCGCGGCCTTGCCCGGTGGCTTCGTCGGCGTCGACGTCTTCTTCGTAATTTCGGGCTATCTGATTTCCGGAATCATCCTCAAGGCGAGGGCCGCGGGCCGCTTCAGCTACACACACTTTTACGCGCGCCGCATCCGCCGCATTTTTCCGGCGCTGGCGGTGGTGCTGGCCGGCGTCATGATCGCCGGCTGGTACCTGCTCTACGCCGACGACTACGCGCGCCTCGGGTATCACGCCGCCGCCGGTGCGGGGTTCGCCTCCAACTTCGCGTTCTGGCGCGAGTCGAGTTACTTCGATGTCGCCGCCGACCTGAAGCCACTCCTTCATCTGTGGTCGCTTGGCGTCGAGGAACAGTTCTACCTGGTGTGGCCGATCCTGCTCGTCACGGCATCACGCTGGCGCCGCGGGCCGCTGGCAGCGACGCTCGTCATCGGGACCGCGTCATTTCTTCTCGCGATTTACACCGTCAGGATCGATCGCACGGCGGCGTTCTACGCGCCGTGGAACCGTTTCTGGGAATTGCTTGCGGGCGCGACGCTGGCGTGTGTCGAGGCGGATGCCGTCTTCGACGACGGGATGCGGCGGTTGCTGTCGCGGCGCCGGCTGCCGGACATCTTTGCCGCGCTGGGCCTCACGGCGATCGCCGCCGGTGTGTGGCTGATCGACTCGACGCGCGTGTTTCCCGGCCTCTGGGTGTTGCTGCCGGTCGGCGGCACCTGTCTCCTGGTCCTCGCCGGGCAGGGCGCCTGGATCAATCGCGCGATCCTGTCGCAGCCGGTCATCGTCTGGATCGGCCTGATCAGTTACCCGCTGTATCTGTGGCACTGGCCGCTGCTGTCGTTCGCGCACATTGTCAGGGGTGATACTCCGTCGGTGCCGCTGCGGATGGCGCTGCTGGGCGTGAGCGTGATTCTCGCGTGGGCCACGTATCGGGTGATCGAACGCCCCATTCGATTCGGGCCGCGCGTGCGTGCCGCGGTGCCGGTGCTGGCTACGGCCATGTCGGTGGTGTGCGCCGCCGGGCTCGTCGTCTATTCCTCGGACGGCGTGATCGAGCGGCCGGTCAATCGCAACGACGGCGCCCGGCTCGTCGACTTTTACGAGCGGATGAAGAAGACCGGCATCGCCGAGGCGTATCGCCGTGAATGCGATTTCCTGGACTGGGACACCGGGCGCGCGCGCGACTCGATCGATGCGTCGTGCACCGAGCCCGGCCGCGAGCATACGGTGATGCTGTGGGGCGACTCGTTCGCGCAGGCGCTTTCGCTCGGCATTCGCGACAGCCTTCGGTTTGATACCACGCTGGCGCAGGTCACGACGTCCGCATGCCGCCCGGCGATCGACAACTTCGATCTGTCGGTCAAAGAACGGCGATGCGAAAAGGCCAATCTCTTCGCGATGGCCGCCATCGCCCGGCTGAGGCCGGGCGTGGTCGTGATCGCGCAGAGCGATCGCCACGCGACCACCGACTGGCCGGCGATCACCGGTCGCGTGCTGTCGCTCGGCGCCGAACGCGTCATCGTCGTCGGCCCAAGCCCGCGCTGGCTGCCGAGCTTGCCGCGCGTTTACGCAATGCACCACATGCAGGATCACGCCGAGTACGTCGCCGAGGGGCTCGATGCCGGCGTGTTCGATGAGGATCGGGCGGTGGCCGCCCGCGTCGCCGGGCTCGAGAACGTGACATTTGTGTCATTGCTCGATCAACTTTGTGTGAGCCTGTCTCGCCGACCTGTCCGCCGAAGCGCATCGCGCGAAGGTGGAAGCGCCGAAGGCGCGAAGGCGGACGCGTGTCTCGCTCGC
>JAYWEJ010000111.1:0-4803 GCA_043779345.1 Acidimicrobiia bacterium
TTCCACCGTCCAGCCGTTCTCGAAGCGCGCCGTCTTGACGTTCCAGATGCCGTTCCACGCCTGGTTCTGCTGGTCGTCGGTGACCGCCATGTCGCGCAGCGCGCCGAGCGCGTTGGTCTGAAACACGTAGCCATTGCGGCGATCGTGCAGCGTGTCGATCGCGAATGTCAGGTTCTCGTTGCCGAGAATGTTGCCATTGTCGCGGCGCAGCTCGTTGGCGACTGCGCGCTCCGGGTGGCTGTCCCAGTTGCGCGCGCAGATGTAGAGATTTACCTCGTCAAACAGGATCCAGGCCTCGGTCTTCTCGGTCGCCGGCTGGCCTTCGTCTGGCTCCTGCTGGATGAAGTCGCTGATCGGGTCGATCGTGCGATACACCTCTTCATCCAGGCGCCCATCGATGCGGAGCGGCGATGGCACGCGGAAGGCGCGAACGGTGACCTTGTCGGGTGCTTCGCGGCTGACGATCCCGGCGCCGTTCTGGGCGTGCGCGACCGTCGCGCAGCCGAGCATCACGATCAGCAGACAGCCGCGCGCCGTCACTTCACGTCGGCGTCGAATGCGCCGGTGACGATGGCGCCGGCGCGCTTCATCTGGACGAAGATGCGGTACTGGCCAGGCTCCGGAAATCCGTACGGGAAAGTGACGGTCGACGGCGGCGCGGTTTCATGCTGCGCGTGCGACGCGTTGCCGGGCATCGCGATGTCGATCGCCGCCATCGATGCCGAGCCTGACGGATGCACGTGCGCGAACACCGTGCGATCGCGCTTCACGAAGATGGCGTGTCCCGGCATCCCCATGTAGAGCTCGAGGTCCCTGGCGGGCTGGCCGTTGTCGTCCTCGGCTCGAAAGGTGAACGTCGTCAATCGCTTCGGCACGAGCGGCGTGTTGTCGCGAACCCACACGATCTTTCCCAAGGGGGGATCGCTCTCCGACCAGGCGCTGTCGTCGCCTGTCAGCGGCGAACCTTGAAGAGCGCCGGTCTCGAACGCACCCGTCACCGTCTCCGACACGCCGGTGGCGTGAACGAGATCGGCGAACAGTTCGTACTTTCCTGACGGCAGTGCCGGCAGATTCTGCTCGAAGGCTCCGGTGCGGATCTCACTCGGATGGAGATGCCACAGGCGATCGAGCGTTGGCGACAACACGAACAGGTGCATCAAGTGGCCGTGATCGGGTACGAAGTCATCGACGCGCCGGCTGCCGATCCAGCCGGGATCGCGCAACTCGAGCCGGAGCTTTGCATCGGCGGTGAGTGTCGGCGACGCCACCAGCGGCTTGTAGACATAGCGATCGTAGGCCGTGGCCTCGACCGTCCACCACATGTTGCCGAGATAGATCACGCCGCCAATGACGACCGCGGCGACGGCGCCGGCAATGCGGCCGCGGCGCCGCGCGCGTGGATCGAGTGTCTCGCCCGCACTCAATTTGGCTTCTCTTGCCATCGCCGAAACAATTCCGACAAAACCGGCGGCCAATAACATCATCAGGAAGAACAGCAGGCCGCGCAGCGCGGAATTCATGCCGAGGGTGGACTGCGGCAGCGTCGGCACCGGCACCGACAACATCCCCTCACCACGATCGCCGGTGACGCTGACGCGCACCTGCCAGGCGCCGGCGCCCATCAACCAGAGATGGCCGGTGAAGAGGCGTGGGGCATCACTGGATCGCTCGGCACGATCGGGGACGGGCGCGAACTTCGCGCCGTCGCCGGCGAGCGGCAGCGGCACGATCCGCACCTCGCGGACATCGTCGCTAGTCGCCAGCACCTCGACGTCGGCGACACCGGGAATGACCTGCGGCGGCCGCACCGTCACCAGCAAGCGATACGGTCCGGCATGGCCTTCGAAAAACACGTCGGGGCTGCCGACGTGCGCTCCCGGGTGCGACTGGAACGCGGTCGCGATCAACAGCACGATCGCTGCGCGGCGAAGCCCACGCGCGGGAGGCGCGTGAAAGGGACGCTTCACCGGCGGACTTTCTGCATCGCGCGTCCCGCGTGCATGCCGATCCACGCCATCAACCACGCCATCAGGCCGGCGAACAGCATGCCCCGCCAGAACAGCATCGGTGTCGGCTCACGGTAGAAGAACTCGAAGGTGGCCAGCGGCGACCGCGGCGGCGTCGCAAAGTCGAGATAGTGGCCGCCGAAAAACCAGTTGCGCGCGGCGGGCGACAGCATGAAGTCGGCGAACGGCCATTGCACCGCAACGAACACCGCGAAGAACGCCAGGCCGACCACGAGCGCGCGGACCAGCGGCCGCCAGGCGTGCGTGCGCTGCATGATCAGATCCATGACGAACGCGGGCACGATGATGAGGAGCGGGAACTCCCACGGAATGAAGTGCGTCACCTCGCGGAACACCGGTCCGAGTTTCGGCTCCGCCGGAAACAGCGGCAGGACCCACAGGAACGCCAGCGCGAACGCGCTATAGACGGCGGCAATGATCGTGCTCGCCCACTTCCGATTGGAGGCGATCGACAACATGGTCAGGATCGCCGGTGTACCGATCAAGACGACGAAATAAAAACGCGCGTTGTGCTGATCGGATCGGCTGATCGATTCGAGCTTGATCAACAGCGACTCGCACAACACCGTGCCGCCGACGTAGAGGAACATCCGCTCGAGCGCCGGCCGCAGGCTGGCAGGCGCGCGATTCATGAACGCCAGCATCAGCATCACGGTGCCGAACTCGATGCCGAAGAAGCCGGCGGCGAGGACCATGTGCGGCGGGCTGATGATGCGGACGTCGAGGCCGTAGGCGTTGTGCCACCAGTCGTCGAACGGCGCCGACGCGAGCATGGCGACGCCGCCCCACGCGCAGATGAACGCGCCGAGCGGACCCGACAGACCCCAGATGCGAACGCTCACCGCCTTCAATGCGGGGTTGTTGCCGAGGGTCGTGCTGAAGATCAGGTACCCGGCGCTGATGCCGGCGAGGATGCCGCAGGCGTAGATCGCCATGTGCGGCGCCGACCAGAACGAGTCACGGCCGATCGATCGATGCCACGCGATGTCCCAGTAGCCGCCGACGAACGCGGACGTCACCGCCAGGGCGGCGACCCACAGGTACCAAGGAATTCGCGACTGCGACGTCATAGACGACTCCGGCAAGCTGCCTCCACTCACGCAGCCGGCGGCACGTGCTCCGGGAGCCGCACGCGCGAGCAATCGGTGCAGAGACCCGGCTGGAACTCACCGGTTCGCGAGGCCACGTACGCGTCGAGGCTGGTCCACTCACCTTGGTGGTCACGGATCTTCCGGCAGTCGGCACACACCGGAAGCAGCAGCGTCAGTTGCTGCATTTCGCGTACTAGCGCCCGCTCATGGTTGGCAAGACGGTTAGCGGCGACCGCCACTAGAGCGAATACCGCCATCCTCGTAACCGCCGTCGCGAGAAACGTCGCCGAATCCCACGGCTGGTCCCACACTTCATACATCAAGAACACGCGACCGAGCGGGAGCGCGACCGCCATCGCGACACCCGGTGTAAGCCCCGAAAACCAGGCTGCGGCCAGCACCGGCAGGACATACGTCGACGGGAGCTGGTAGTAGGGGCCGGTGGAAAAGTCCACCAACTGGAACGCGACAAACACTGCGAGCCACCAAAAGGGCGCCACACGTCGCGTCGGGAGGAAGTCCCAGTGCTGAATCTTCGTCATTTTATCTTGGTCTCCGGCATTCGCAAGCTTCCGCCGCTCCGCTTCGCTCCGCAGCCTTATTCGTAGCTGACGCCGAGCTTCTTCAACGCCTCCGGCGGGCAGCCGTTCCACCGCGCGACGGAGCGGTTGCCGGAGTATTGCAAGTCGTCGATCCCCATCCGCGTCGTCCAGAAACCGCTCGCAGTGAGATCGCGGAAGTTGGTGAAGAACGCGACGCCGTGCGTGAACTCCGGCTTCTCCTTCGACGGCCAGGCGATGTCGTCGAGCACCGCGGTCCGCTCGGCTTCGGTGCAATTCAGAAACGTCTTGTCGAAGCGCCGCTGGCACTCGACGTCGAGCCAGGCGAGGCCGCCGCGCATCGCGGCCTGGCGGGCCGGCTGGTCGATCATCATGAAGTCCATGAACTCGGGCACGCCGGCATCGGTGGCGCTGCCCGATCGCTCGTCCTTCGGGATGACGATGTCGGCGAGCGTGCGAACCAGCCTGAACTCAGTGACCGTGAAGAACTTCGGCACGAACGGTTTTGCGGTGGTGACCGCTCGCGCCGCCTGTGCGGACGCGGCCGCCTGCGCGGCTTCCGCTTCGGTCCACGCAAATGTCGCAGCGGGAGCGGCGAGTAACACCTTTAGGACATCACGACGGCTTGTCCGCCGTAGCCTTAGCGAAGGTGGACGCTTCATATGCTGCCCGCCTTCCGCTGGTTCGCGATGTACTCGCTCGTGCGCATCGCCAGGGCCAGAATGGTCCACGTCACGTTCTTGTCCGGGTTGGTCACCATCGGGCCGCCATCGGTGACGAACAGGTTGCGGCAATCGTGCGACTGGCAGTTGCTGTTGAGCACGGACGTCTTCGGATCGTGACCCATGCGCACGCAGCCGACTTCGTGGATGATACGGCCGCCCGGTTCGATGCCGTAGCTTTGTTCGGCCGTCGGCATCGGCGACATCGGCGTCCCGCCCATCTGGTCGACGATGGCGCGGAACGTCTCCTGCATGTGCTTGACCTGTAAGAGCTCGTGGTCCGTCCACTTCCAGTGGAAGCGCAACACCGGAATGCCCCAGCGATCGACAACCGTGGGATCGATCTCGCAGAACGAGTTTTCGTTGGGGATCATCTCGCCGCGTCCGGCGAAGCCCACCGTGG
>JAYWEJ010000112.1:0-4798 GCA_043779345.1 Acidimicrobiia bacterium
GTCAATCAGCCGGGCACGCATCGCTATGACATCTCGCCGAACGGCAAGATGGCGTTTCACACCTACTCGACGTTCGAGACGCCGTCGCTGACGGAGGTGATCGAGCTGCCGGGCCACAAGCCGGTGCGGGCGCTGACCGATCCGTCCGCCGTGGTCGCGAAGGTCAAGCCCTTGCTGAACCCGCCGGCGGAGTTCTTCCGCGTCGATATTGGCGAAGGCGTGCAGCTCGATGGCTACATGCTGAAGCCGTCGGCGTTCGACGCATCGAAGAAGTATCCGTTCATCACGCACGTTTACGGCGAGCCGGCCGGGCAGACCGTAAACGATTCGTGGGGTGGCTCGCAGTTGCTGTTCCATCGCGCGCTTGCCGAAGCTGGCTACATCGTCATCAGCATCGACAATCGCGGCACGCCCGCTCCGAGGGGCACGGCGTGGCGAAAGATTGTCTACGGGACGGTCGGCGACCTGTCGTCGAAGGATCAGGCGTCGGCGGTGCGCGCACTGGTTGCGAGGCACCCCTATCTCGATCGCGATCGCGTTGGCGTTTGGGGCTGGAGCGGCGGCGGCACCAACACGCTGAACGCGATGTTCCGTTTCCCCGACGTCTACCATGTCGGCGTCTCGGTCGCGCCCGTTCCGGACCAGCGGCTCTACGACACCATCTACCAGGAGCGCTACATGGGCCTGCCGCAGGAGAACGAGGCCGGCTACAAGGTGGGCTCGGCGATCAACTTCGCCGAAGGGTTGCGGGGCAAGCTGCTGGTCGTGCACGGCACCGGCGACGACAACGTGCACGCGCAGGGCACCGAGAAGCTCGTCAATCGGTTGATCGAACTCGGCAAGCCGTTCGATTCGATGATGTATCCGAACCGCTCGCACAGCATCTCGGAAGGGGCGGGGACGACGCCGCACATCTACAAGCTGATCGCGCGCTACTTCTACACCAACCTCAAGCCGGGTCCGGTGTGATGTGCAAATGCGGCATCTCTTGATCGGGCTCGCCATGGCGGTGTCGGCCGCGAGCTGTCGCCCGACAGCGCCGACGAAGATCTGCGCCATCGACATGGGCAGCAACAGCTTCCGCCGCATCGTCGGCACGTTCGCCGACGGGAAGTACACGGAGCTCGCCATCGACTCGAGGACGATGGGCGTCGGCGACGACGTGGCGATGCACGGCGAGATCAGTAAGGGCAAGCTGGATCAGATCCGGCTGGTCTTGAACGGGTTCAGTGCAGCCTGCGCGAAAGATGGCGTGCCGAATTCGATCGCCGTCGGCACGGCCGCATTCAGGGATGCGCCGAATAGCGCCGCGGTCGTCGCGCTGGCGGAGCAGGCCGGCATTCGGATGGAGATCGCCACCGAGCAGCGCGAGTCGGAGCTCGCTTACCTGGTCGGCTCCCTTGGCCGTGACGGCTTTGCCGTGATCGACAATGGCAGCCGCAGCATCGAGCTGGTGGCGAAGCCCGGCGGCACCCTGCAGCACCACGTTTTCAATCTCGGGTATCGGGTCGCCTACGAGAAGTTCTTCAACCAGAGGGTCCACGATCCGGTGGAGGCCATCCAGGGCTTCCGCGAACACCTGAGACCGGAAACCGCGAAAGCGTCCTTCATGAAAGGACACGCGACGCTCGTCGGCGTGGAGTTCATGGAGATGGCGGAGATCCTGTTCAAGAAGGTGCCGGATGGCCACGTCTTCGCGCTGGCCGAGCTCAAGGCCCGGCTTGATGCGATTGCCGCCGCACCAAACGACTTCGCGGCGCTGAGGGTGCACGAGGACATCGATCGCGCGCTGCCGCGGCTGGTGGTGGCCGTCGATCTGATGGAAGCCTTCGGCTACAGCGAGATCGTGTTGACGTCGCGACAGCTCGGCACCGGGCTGATCATCGAAGCCGGCCTGCGCTAGTCCCGCCGAAGCCTTGGCGAAGGCGGACCGCTGACGTTAGCGCGGCAGGCGCGCGTGGGCGGCCCTGACTTCATCCTCGGTGAAGGCTGCCTCGAACAGCTCGAGCCCTTCGAGGTACGCCGCGACATCCTTCAGCGAAAATCCGAGCGACTGCAGTCGCGCCGTGTCGAGGTGCAGCTGGTTGTTGGCAGCATCGCCGTAATAGTTGATGAACTTTCCTTCGACGTCGAACCGCTTGTTCAACAGCGCGGCCAGATCATCGAGGTAAGCGCGGCCGCCCGCCGGCGGCTCGGGCGGCTGCCCGTGATCCGCGGTGATCACGATCACGCTCCGGCCCGGTCCCGCCTTCCGATCGATCAAGGCAAGGTACTCGGCGACCTGGCGATCGAGCTCCGCGAGCGTGACGGGCAGCTCGGCAGAATCGGGTCCGTGCGCGTGCGATGTGTAATCGGGACCTTTCATGTTCACGTAGACGAGATCGGTGACCTCGTCGGCGCCGACGGCCGACTCGTCGACCACGGCGCGAAGTGCTTCGGCTTCGTACTTCTGAAACAGCGCCGAGGCGCGGAACTTCTGCGTGCTCGCGATGTCGTGTCCCATCCACCGCCCGCCGGCCGCTTCCCATACCTTGCGGCCGACGAACCGTTTCAACGCTTCGGGCATGGTGTAGCAGGTGGCGTTCGTCTCCCAGCCGCCATCCGGACCACCGTAGCTCGCCGCGAGAATCTTCTTGCCGCTGATCAGGCATGACCCCCGGCCGACCAGCCCCGCGGTCGCCCGGATCGCGCCGCCGTGGCCGATGATCACGGCCTGGCCGTCAGTGGCGAGGTTCCACACGTCGGCGAGCGTCAGCGCCATTAACTCGCGCGTGTCGAGCTGGTCGTAGGCCTCCTGCGACTTGCCGGTGGCGCGGTTGAAGGTGGTGTTGACGACGATGCCGTGAAAGCGCGGCTCGCTGCCGGTCCCGATGTTGGCGTGACCGACGCCGGTGACGGTCGGGAGGACGGTGGTGTGCGTGTTGGAGAACCACGCGCCTTGCTTGCGCAGGCGCGAGAGCGTCGGCATCACCGACGCGTACTTGTCGAAGTAATCGGCGCGCATCGCATCGAGGACCATCACGGTGACGACGCGCGGCCGGCCGCTGCCCGCCGCAATTGCCTCGGTCAGCGCGCGTCCGGTGTAGGTCGGGAGCGGCGACGCGCCAATTAATGCCCCAACCGTCGGCGCGACGTCCTGTTGCTTCGCGGCGGCGGCGAACGACCCCCCTTTGACGAATGGCGCGCCGTAAACCAGCAACGGAATGTGCGTGTCGTATTCCCACGGCGAGCCGTGCATGAAGCGATACAGCGGGTCTTTCGTGGTCACGAACCAGCCGCGCTTCGGCACGACGTAGACCTGGCCGCTGCGCCCGGGAAAATACCCGCGCGCGAACATGTCGAGCCATTGCTGCCGAAGCGACGCCGAAGAGGCCGGCCGCTGATCGATGGCGGGCCCCGGCGGCAGTGCGGGCTTGGCGTCTTGTGAAGAAGCACAGCCGTTGATGGAAACGGCCGCGATCAGGGCAAGAACAACACGAGGGGTCACCTCGCCATTCTATGGGAACCCCCATATACTGCGGCGCATGAAGAAGCGCGTACTGATTGCAACAATTTGTCTCTCCGCGACGATCGCCGCCGCGGTTTCTGCGCAGCGTCCCGCGGACGCGCCGGCAACGGCGCCCTCGGGCAAGGCGCCCGATTCTGTCTTCATCGAAGACCTGACCTGGGCCGAGGTCCGCGATCTGATCGCGGGCGGCAGCACGAATGTGATCGTCGGCACCGCGGGCACCGAGCAGAAGGGTCCGCACATGGTGGACGGCGAGCACAAGTTCGTCATGGAATACACCGCCGATAAGATCGCGCGCGGCATGGGCAAGACGCTAGTCGCGCCCATCGTCACCTACGTGCCCGAGGGCAGCTGGGACAACATCGGCGGCCACATGGCAAAGCCCGGCACGATCACGCTGCCGGAAGATCGCTTCGTCGAGCTGCTGGTCTCGGCGGGCCGCAGCCTCAAGGCCGGCGGCTTCACGAAGATCTGGTTCCTCGGCGAGTCGGGCGGCAACCGCACCGGCATGCGGCTGGCGGCGGAGAAGTTGAACGCGCTCTGGAACGGCGCCGCCACCGCGTATTGGGTCGACGACTACTACACCAAGGCGCACGCCGAGCAGAACACGTGGGCGGCGAAGTACCTGAAGGTCGCCGACGACCAGGTCGGCAACCACGCGAACATCCTCGATACGTCGGAGCTGATGTTCGTGGCGCCGAAGCACATCCGCCGGGACCGCCTGACCGGCAACGACTATCCGAACAACGGCGTCAGCGGCAACAACCAGTCGAAGTCGACGCCCGAAGTCGGCAAGGCGTTGCTGCAGATCAAGATGGATCTCGCGCTCGCGCAGATCAAGCGGATGAATGCGGGCAGCGAGCCGCCGGTGGCCGCGCCGCAGGCGCCGCCAGGCGGCGGTGGCGGACGCGGCGGCACTCGCCCGGCGCCGACCGCGTCGCTCGAGCCGACCATGAACACCGCGCCGGCATCGATGACGCCGACCAACGCGCCCGACACCGTCTTCATCGACGAGCTGACGTGGGAAGAAAACCGCGACGCGATGAAGGCCGGCAAGACCGTGTTCATCGTGCCGGTTGGCGGCACCGAGAAGAACGGCTACCACATGGTGATGGGCAAACATAACTTCATCGTGTCCCATTCAGCGAACCTGATGGCGCGCCGCTTGAAGAACGCGCTGGTCACGCCGGTGATCCAGTACGTGCCCGAGGGCGATCCCGATCGCCAGAACCCCGGCGCGATCTCGCTGCCGTCGCCGGCCTACGACATGCTGCTCGACGCGGTGGCGCG
>JAYWEJ010000113.1:0-11346 GCA_043779345.1 Acidimicrobiia bacterium
GCGCGATAAAGAGCGCGGTGCCGGCTCCAAAAATCGCCGCCGATGGATCGTTACCGACCGCGTAGGCCCCGTAGATCACGCCCGCGATGAAGACGCTAACCTTGGCGTTGCCCAGATGGACGTGCGTGCGCTCACGCGCGGCGGCGGAGGCTTCCCTGGCTGTTTGTCGTGAGGCGTATTCGCTGATTGGCGGCTGCACAATGGACGTCATCCATCATGCCGTACAAGGCGAGGCGCGGGAGCCTTTGATGGCTCCCGCGGCATTTGGTGGGTTATTTGGTGCGGATGGTTAGCGGGTTAGATAGCGAGACTGAGAGCTTGCGTCCTTCTGCAAGCCGAATTTCTTTGCCGTCCGTGGCAAGCACGACGCCGGTGCCGGCGCCGGCGCCGACCGCGGTGCCGATGGCGGCGCCCTTCTTGCCGCCGGTAATCGCGCCGATCACCGCGCCGGCTGCGGCGCCAACGCCGATCTTCACGGCGTCATCTTTCTTGCTGCCTTCGGCAACGTACGAGAGCGGCTTGGAGTCGATGTCATACGTCACCGAGCCCAAGGTGAGCGTCGTGAAGCGGAAACCGAGCTCCGCGCGCCCTTTAATCTTGTCGGATTCATCCACGTGCGTGACGTGACCGCGCAGCGCGCTGCCGGCGGGAATCACCGTCACACCGTCAATCACAACGGCCGATGCGAGCGTGCCATCGACACGCTGTTCGACGCGGCTGGTGTCGGAAGCGAGCGCGGTGTCAAGCGTCACGTCCATCACCGTGTTGTCCGGAATCGTAATGGTGCGCGAGACAGCGGCGCGGGTGCGGGCGCGATCAGTTTCAGGAGCACGATCGGTCTCGGCCTCGCGGACGGCAGCGGCGTCGACGCGCTTCACTTCCGCGATTCCCTTGCGCGTAATGCGGGTCGTGGTGTTCGGGCGCTCGCCGGTCAGCGTGACGACCTCGGCATCGACCTTGGCAATCTTGCCGCGCACGAGCGCGCCATCTGCGGTGACGACCGTAACTTCGGTGCCGGCCGGGATGTCCTCGACGGCTTCCGTGCGGGTGCACGCAGAGAACGACAGCCCTAACAGGCTGCTTGCGACGACGATTGCGGCGACGCGGGTTCTCATCATGCCAACTCTCCACCCGCCTATAGAGCAACGCGTGTGCCAGCTTTTTCACGGCCTAATCCGGGCGGAATGGGTAAGTGGGGGTGGGGGTTGGGTAATGGATGACTTACCAGTGGCAGAGCTCCGAGGTAGACTTTCCCCTTCGTTGGAGGACCCGCAATGACCGTTTCTAAGCGCACCTGGCGCACCTGGCGTGCGGCCGCGCTGGCCGCCCTGACCCTTCTCTCCCTTGGTGGCACGCGCTCCGCGCAGCTCGAGGCGCAGCAGCCAGCCATCGATCCCGCGCTGCTCGACGCCTACCAGTGGCGCGGCATCGGGCCCGACCGCGGCGGCCGCTCGATCGCCGTGGCCGGCGTCAAGGGACGCCCGCTCGAGGCGTATTTCGGCGCCGTCGGCGGCGGACTCTGGAAGACGACGGACGCCGGCAACAACTGGGCGCCGGTGACCGACGGACAGATCACGTCATCGTCGGTCGGCGCGGTCGCCGTTTCCGACTCGAATCCCGACCTCGTCTACATCGGCATGGGCGAGAACTGCATCCGCGGCAACATCATGCCGGGCGACGGCGTCTACAAATCCAGCGACGCCGGCAAGACGTGGGCGCACGTGGGCTTCCGCAATGTCGACGCCATCTCGAAGATTCGCATCCACCCAACCAACCCCGAGATCGTCTACGTCGCCGCGTTCGGCCTCTACTACGGGCCGAGCGAGGAGCGCGGTGTGTTCAAGACCACCGATGGCGGCAAGACATGGAAACGCACGCTGTTCAGGGACCCGCGCACCGGCGCCGCGGACATCGTCATCGACGCCAACAACCCCAACGTCATTTACGCCGCGCTGTGGGAGGCGTACCGGATCGAGTACCAGATGTCGAGCGGCGGCCCGGGCAGCGGCATCTACAAGTCCACCGACGGTGGCGAAACGTGGGCGGAGATCACGAGGAACCCTGGGCTGCCGTCCGGTGTCGTCGGACGCATCGGCCTGGCCAACACCAGGGCGGATTCGAACCGCGTCTATGCGCTCGTCGAGAACGAAAACGGCGGCCTGTTCGTGTCGGATGATGCCGGCGCGTCGTGGAAGCTGATCAACACGTCACGCGCGGTGCGGCAGCGCGCGTTCTATTACACGCATGTCTTCGGCGACCCCAGCAACAAGGACGTCGTCTACATGCAGAACACGGCGCTGTTCCGGTCCACCGACGGCGGCAAGACCACCGTGCAGGTCGGCCAGAACACGCACGGCGATCACCACGATCTGTGGGTGGATCCCGACGATCCGAATCACGTTGTCGACGGCAACGACGGCGGCGGCGCGATCACCTACGACATCAGCGCACGCGTCCCGAACTGGAGCGCGCAGGACTTCCCGACCGCGCAGTGGTATCACGTCAGCACCACCGCCCACCTGCCCTTCCACGTCTGCGGATCGCAACAGGACAACAGCACGCTGTGCGTGCCGAGCAACACCAACGCGCAGGGCGGCGGCTTCGGCGGCAACCCGCCGGTCGAGCCGTATCAGGCCGGCGGCGGCGAGCCCGGTTACCTGGCGCCGCATCCGACCGACCCGGACATCTTTTTCGGCGGCACCAACAACGGCTCGTTCCTGACGCGGCTGAATCGCCGCACCGGCGAGCTCAAGGAAGTCGGTGCCTATCCGCGCTTCTTCTCCGGCGAGCCGGCAAAGGACGTCGTCGAACGCTGGCAGTGGACGTATCCGATCCTTTTTTCTTACACCAACCCCAACGTCCTCTACACCAGCTCGCAGCGGGTGTGGAAGACGATCAACGGCGGCGACACGTGGGTGGCCATCAGCGGCGATCTGAGCCGCCACGATCCGAAGACCATGCAGGACTCGGGCGGACCGATCACGCACGACATGAACAGCCCGGAGATTTACGGCACCGTCTTCTCACTCGCGCCCGGGAAGAAAGACGGCAACCTGATCTGGGCCGGTTCGGACGACGGCCTCGTGCATGTGACGCGCGATGAGGGAAAGACGTGGACCAACGTCACGCCGGCCGCGATGCCGGATTTCGGACGCGTCAGCCAGCTCGATGGCTCGTCGTTCGACAACGGCACCGTCTACATGGCGGTGAAGAAGATGCTGCTCGGCGATCGCTCGCCGTACATCTTCAAGACCGCCGACTACGGCAAGACCTGGTCGAAGATCGTCAACGGCATCGCGGCCAACGACTACGTGCACACGGTGCGCGAGGATCCGCTGCGGCGCGGCCTGCTCTACGCCGGCACGCAGCACGGCGTCTACATCTCGTTCGACGATGGCGCCAACTGGATGAAGTTCACCAGCGGATTGCCTGACGTTCCGGTGACGGACCTGATGGTCGAAGACAACGCGATCGCCATCGGCACGCACGGCCGCAGCTTCTACGTGATGGACGACATCGCAGCGCTGCGGCAGTTCGGGCTGGCGCCGCTCACCGACGTCGCCGTGTTCAAGCCGGCGAATGCGACGCGCGGACTCGATCGCCCGATCGTGACGTACTTCCTGAAGAGCCAGCCCAAGACCCTGACCATCGACTTCCTCGACGCCAAGGGCCAGGTGGTGCGCTCGATCGCCGGCCAGCCGCCCCGCAAGGAGGGCGACACGGGCGGTGGGGGCGGCGGTGGGGGCTTCGGCGGCCCGCAGGGCGCCCCGATGGTGGCCGGCGTCAATCGCTTCACCTGGGACCTCAATTCGACGGGCGTCGTGACGTTCCCGGGCATGATCCTGTGGGGCGCGACCCAGAACGGGCCGGCCGTGCTCCCGGGCGCGTACCAGGTGCGCCTGATTGCCGACGGCATCACGCAGACGCAGTCGTTCTCGATCCTCAAGCACCCGCTGCGGCCGACGAGCGACGCCGACCTGCTGTTCCAGTGGAACCTGGCGAGCCGCATCCGCGACAAGGTCAACGAAGCGAACCTCGCCGTGATCAGGATCCGGCGAATCAAGACCGACATCGCCGATCGCATCAAGGACGCGCCGGCCGAAGTGCGGAGCGCCGGCGAGCAGCTCGCGAAAGCGCTGTCAACGGTCGAAGAAGACGTCTACCAGGTGAAGAACCAGAGCGGGCAGGATCCGCTGAACTTCCCGATCAAGACCAACAACCGCCTTGCGTCGCTGCTGCGCGTGGCGGTGTCCGGCGAAGGACGGCCGACCGGCAACGTCGAGCCGATCTTCAATGATCTGATCGCGGAGCTGAAGGCGGAGACAGATCGGCTCGAGAAGACGCTCGGCGATCAGCTGCCGCCGTTCAACCGGATGCTCGAGCGCATCAAGAAGTCGACGGTCGACGGCAAGTAGAGTCGATCATGGAGGTGCTAGCCCTTGTGGGCTTGCACCTCCTTGTGGAACCGCGCGAACTCCTCGTTCTCCGCGCGTTTGAAGTCGGCGACGATCTGCGCCGTCTCCTGCCGCCACTCGGCAAACTCCGCGGCGGCCGCCGGAATGGCCGCCAGCGCCTTGGCGAGCGCCTGCTCCGCCGCGGCGCGCGCGACCCTCGACGATGATTCTCCGACACGGGTCGTGGCCGCGAAGGCGCGGTCGGCGTCGCGCGAGCCGCGGCTCTCGGCCACGAGCGCCGCGTCGCGGGACTTCCTGAACTGCTCCTGGTTGGCCGCGAGCGCGGCGTCAAATTCCTTCTTCGCCTTCTCGAGTTTTTCCGCGCGGACCTTCTGCGCGTGGCGCGAAGTCGGCGCTGAAGGCGAGGCGCCGATCGCCAGGACGAATTCATGCTCGGCGTCTTCCTCGGCCTTCCGCCGCTTCTCGAAGGCCGCCAGGTCGGCGTCGCGCCGGACCTGCTGCGCGTCCGCGAGGGCGTCGGCGAGCTGATCGCTGTTCTCCTGGAGCGCGGTGGCGCGCGCGGCCTCGGCCTTGCCGCCGGTCGCCAGCTGATTGTCGCGTGCGCCGCCAACCTGCGCGTCGAACGCCGCGTACAGCCGGGCGGCGGCGGGTAGCGCGCGCAGGTCGCGGTCGCGCTGATCAACGGCGTCGCGTAAGCGCGCGTCGCGGGTCTGGGTGATGCGGCTGAGACGTTTCGAAAGGGCTTCCGTGAGCTCGTTCAAGGTCGGCATGTGAGCTCTTCTATAACGGCCGTCGCCAGACATCAATACCTGGACGGGTGATTGCGTGCAGCAGCGCTTGCCCTGAGCGAGTCGAGTGGGCCTGCCCTGAGCGAGTCTTTGACGGCAAAGACGTCGAAGACGAGTCGAACGGGTGGCACACGATCTGCAGGTCGATACGGGTAGCGACATGACCCGCCGTTACCCATCGCTCGCCGCCGCGCCACTTATGGCTCTCGCGCTGACCGGAATGTGGAGCATCGGTCACGCCGCGGCCGATGACCCGGCCGCGCCGGCGTTCGAGCGCGTGCTGGCAAAGTCCAATAACGTCGCGCCGCCTCCCTACCGCGCCTTCCGGCGCCTCGAAGGTGGTATCGCCAACTCTTCCGACAAGCGTGGCTGGATCGAAGCGTGGACCGAGTACCAACCCGGCCGCGGCTTTACGTTCGAAGTCGTGGGTGAAGGCGGCTCCGAGTACGTGCGCAACAAGACGCTGCGCTCGCTGCTGGCCGCCGAGCAGGACCTGATCGGGCGCGGCAAGCGCGTGCGCGCCTCGCTCGATTCGAAGAATTACGCGTTCGCGGACGGCGGCATCACCGACGCCGGCCTGCGCCGCATCCTGATGAATCCCGTCAAGAAATCGGAAGGCCTCGTCGATGGCAGTCTCTTCATCGACCCCGAATCCGGTCTCCTGACGAAGATCGAGGGCCGGTTGATGAAGAGCCCGTCATTCTGGCTGAGGGATGTCGAGGTGACGTGGAGATTCGCTCACGTCGAAGGCCACGTCGTGCCGATCGAGATGAGCTCCACGGGCCGCGTCCGGATGTTCGGCCGATCGAATTTCAAGATGACCTACGACTACGCCTCGATCGACGGCCGTGCCATCAGCAAGGGCCTGCGGGCCTCGCTCCAGGACGAGCAGTAAAAAAGAAAAGGCGGGTCTCTTCGACCCGCCTCTTCTTCCGATCTACTTGTGAGCAGTTACGACGTCCGGATGTTCTCGGCGCGCGGACCCTTCGGTCCCTGACCCTTTTCAAAGGTCACCTGCTGCCCCTCACGAAGCTCGTCGAAGCGCGTTCCCACGCACGCCGAGTTGTGGAAGAAGTATTCGGTCCCGTCTTCTGCCGCGACAAATCCGAAGCCCTTGTCGCTCACGATGCGCTTGATTGTTCCTGAGACTGCTGCCGCCATGTTGAGTATCCTGCCGATAGTTGTAGACGAAGTGCAGCCGCAAGGCGCGACTGCATCCCTCAACCCTAACCCGAAGCCGGTCAAAATGCCTAATCCTGCGTTGGGCAAGCCCAGCCGGCCCAACCCCTAAAACCGGAAGAGCCGGGTCATCTTGATCACGAACGCCCGGTTGCGCAGGGCGAGATTGCCCCGATGGGGTTCGAGCGGATGCGTGTCTTGCTCGTCGGTCCAGACCACGAAAAACTCGCTCCCCGGGCGATATTCCCACCGGAATCTCACGTTGCTGCTGAAGGTGTGGTCCGCGGAGCTGTATTGCAGCAGCGCGCTGGCGAACATGCGCGGGCTGAAGCCGTAATCGGTGCGCGCGCCCACCTGCCTGGTCGTGAACGAGCCGCTCGGAATGTCGATGTGCGTCAGCGTCATCCGCGGCTCGATCGAGAACTGCTTCAGGATCGCGTAGCGCCCCTGCGAGAAGGTCAGCGATCGAATCGTGCCGTTGTAGTACTGGCCCAGCTGCGTGCTGATGTTGCCGGAAAAACGGCGCTGCTGCCCCATGTTGTAGCGCAGCGAGACGTCGTTGTACTTGTAGCCGCCGGCCGCAATCGGATGGCCCGGTGACGGCGAGAACGGCCTCACCAGCGAATCGTAATTGGCGTTGGCCTCGACATTGAAGGCGTCGCTGTTGTTGAACTCGATGTTGAAGCGCCCGGTCGCCTGCCGCGATTCGACCGCGCCGGCGCCATTCTCGTAGTACTCGTAGCTCAGCTGCGACGTGTACTTGCGCACGACGCGCGAGCTGCGCGGGCGCGGGCTGAAACGCGCCGATGCAAAGCTGCGCGTGAAGTCGCTGCGGCGCAGGAACCCGACTTCCGGATTGAAGGCTTTGCCGACCTTCAAGTGCTCGGCGCTGAGCCCGTAGCGATCCGGCTCCCATGACGCTTTTGTGATGTAGCTCTCGTTGTCGCCGGCGAGATTGGTCGTCTCGGTGCGGGCGTAATAACCGGCGAGGGCGACGTTCTGATAGAAACCGAACGCGGCATCGACGCCAAACGCCTGGTTGTCTCCCGGCAGACTGGACACCAGACGATTGCGATTCGTGAAGATGGCGCCGACGGTGCTGCGGCGCAGGATGTCGCGCTTGACCCGAACGACGGTGAAATTCGTCTCGGGCGTCAACGACGCGCTCTCGTCGCCGGCCTGGATGTTCATCACACCGACGCCGAATGCGCCGATCTTGCCGGTCAGACGGCCGCCGACGTCGATGGGCACGACCCGGCCGCGGTTGAGACCGATGCGCCTGGTGTAAAAGAGCGACGGCGTGTCACTGCCGCCGCCACCGCCGCCCCCGAAGTCGCCGCCACCGCCGCCACCGCCGCCGCCGCCGCCGCCCCGGCCGAAGTCGAACAGACCGCGGCCTTCAAGGAAGAACTCACGCTTCTCCGGCAAGAACAGGTTAAAGCGCGTCAGGTTGACCTGCTGCTCGTCGATCTCGACCTGGGCGAAATCGGTGTTGACCGTCAGGTCGGCGGTGAGATTCGCTGTTACGCCGTACTTGAAGTCACCGCCGACGTCACCGTCGCGATCGTTGCTGGTTGGCGGGTTGGTCAGGCGATCGGTGGCCATCTTGCCGAGCGCGTACGGCTTGATTTCTATGTTGCGGCCCGCGGGGGGGAGATTGAGCCCGGCCAGTGTCCCGAACGACGACACGCGGTTGAGCGCCTGCGGACCAGCGACGTTGCGCGGCACCGGGGTCCAGTACGACCACTCGTTCTTGCGCCGCACCGAGCGGCGGAACTGCAGGCCCCACGCCTGATCGCTGCCGGACTTGTAGCGCAGCGACTTGAACGGGAACTGCATCTCCACCGTCCAGCCGCCGTCGAACCGCCCAGTCTTCACGCTCCACACCGGATTCCAGTCGGTGTTGGGCTGGCCCTCGTCGACGACCGAGTAGTCGGCAAACCCGCCGAGCGGGTTGGCGTAGAACATGTAGCCGCTGCGACGGTCGTAGAATGTGTCGAAGCCGACGCCGAAGTGATCGTTCTGCCGCATCTGGTTGGTGTCGCGGCGCAGCTCGTTCGCGATCCAGCGCTCCGGCGGCGCGCTGTCATGCAGCCGGGCCGCGACATAGATGTGATCGCCGTCGTACATCACCCAGATTTCGCTCTTCTCGGTCGGCTCGACGGCGTACTGCGGCGCCACCTGCACCATGCCTTCGAAGCCCCGGAACTGCCCGTAGACCTCGTCGTCGAGGCGTCCATCGAACGCCAATGGCGCTCGAAGGCTGATGGCGCGCACCGTCGATTTGCCGGTCGCCTCGTCGCGCGTCATCACGTTGGGTGTCTGGGCCGGCGCAGGACCATCGATGACAACACCGCCACCGTTGATGGAGTCGGCGGCTTGCTGCGAGAACGCGGGCGCAGACACACCGAGGGCCAACAACGTCAGCAGCCCCCGGAAATGTCGGTGTTTAATCTGTGGGAATCTGTGGCCTAACAGGAAATGCACTTGTGGTTATTCTTTGCTCCGAGCTTTTCGAGAAGGGCGATGGTCTCGGGAAACGGTTGAATTCTCTGCACGGGCCCGTTGGCCATATCCACCGTCGTTCTCCCCTCGCGATCGACGGCTTTGACGCTGGCGCCTTTCGACACCAGGTAGAGGATCATTTCGTTGTCGCCGCGCGCGGCGGCGTGATGCAGCGCGGTGTTGCCTTCGTGATCGGCGGCGTTGACGTCGGCGCCGAGCTCTTCGACGAGGTACTTCACGGCGGCCAGCATGCCGGTCGGCGCGAAGCGATGCGAGTTGGCGCCAAACCCTTCGCCGTAGCCGACGCCGGCCGCGGCGTGCAGCGCGGTGACCGACGGGCCGCCAATCGGAACCGCCGGCAGGCCGGACAGATCCACCACTTCACGCTGCTCGAGCATGTCGCCAAAGCGGGCGCGGCCCGCGGGCTTCATGGTCGGCACGTTCGGGTCGGCGCCGGCCGCGACCAGCAGGCGCATCGCCGCGACGTCGCTGGCGTAGGCGGCGCGCCAGAACACGCTCGCGCCGATCTCATCGACGCCGGACAGGTCGAAGCTGTAGCCCGAGTACCAGACCTTCATCTTGAGGCGCGCATTCGGATCGGCGCCCTTGTCGAGCAGCTGCTTCATCAGATCGCGGTAGCCGGTCTTCTGCTGCATGTGCGCGCGCGGCTGCGGGTAGAGCGCCTTGGGCGCCCATTCGACGTTGAGCGCGCCGTAGAGCGCAGTCACGCCGTTGGTGCTCCGGGTATTCGGGTTCGCGCCCTTGTCGAGCAGCGACGTGGCGAGATCGAAATGGCCGTTGATCACCGCCATCAGCAGCGGCGTCGTGCCGTCGCCCGGCGACGGCTGGTTGATGTCGGCGCCGGCCCTGATCAGGGCCTCGCTCGACTCCAGGTAGCCCTGGCGCACGGCGTAGAGCAGCGGCGTGAGGCCGCCCTGCGCGATGATCAGCTCGTTGAGCTGATAGTTGCGGTCGACGCCGGGCATCGGCGCGCGGCGCGCCGCCGGGGCCTGGCCGCCCGGGCCGCCCGGACCGCCCTGGCCACCCTGGCCGCCCTGGCCGCCGGGCGCCTGCGGGTTGCCGCCAAAGCCCGCGCCTTCGCGCGAGAGGTTGGCAAGGTCCGACACCTTGTTGGTGGCCTTGAGGTCCGCGCCCTTCGACGCGAGCAGCTCGATCACCGCGGCGCGATTCGACGCCGCCGCATACATGATCGGGGTCTGCAGGCGGACGCCGTCCTTGCCATTGACGTCGGCGCCGCTGTCGATCAGCGCGCGCACCGCGTCCACTTCGCCCGACGCCGCCGCCACCATCAACGGCGTGGTGCCGTTGGGCGTGCCGGCCTTGACGTCGGCGCCGGCCTTGACGAGGGCCTGGATGACATTGCCGTGGCCCTGCTGGCTGGCGAGGTACAGCGGCGTGTAAGTGCCGAGCCTCGTGGTCGCGCGCACGTTCGCGCCGGCAAAGATCAGCATCTGCGCCAGCTCGACGTCGCCGTTCATCGCCGCCCAGTGCAGGGCGGTCATGCCGTCGCCTTGCGCGGCGTTGACGTCGGCCGCCTGCTTGAGCAGCGCTTTCACCGCGTCGCGATCGCCGCGGGCGGCCGCATCGGCCACCGGCGATTCCGCGGCCCGGAGACCGATGCAGGTGATCAACACCAGCGCAATACTTGTAAGGACTCGTTTCATGTCTGCGGTCTCATTCCGAGGCACGGAGAAGTACGGAGAACGCGGAGGCGGATTTCTCCGTGACCTCCGTACTCCTCCGTGTTCTCGTTAGTATCTACACAGCCGCCGTCACTGACGGCGCACTATTCAGATCAAAAGCGGCGGTACTGTCGCCAAAACTCTTGAAGTCATTCATCCCGAGCATGTGCGCCACCGACAGCATCACGTTGGCCATCGGCGTGCCGTCGGCCGCGCGCAGGTGCAGGCCGCCCTTGAGCTGTCCGCCAGCGTGACCGGCGAGGAACAGCGGGCAGCGCTTGTGGTTGTGGAGGTTCGAGTTGCCCATCGGCGATCCGTAGACGAGCAGCGTGTTGTCGAGCAGCGTCGCCTCCCCGTCCGGCGTGTTCTTCAGCTTGGCGAGGAAGTACGGAATCATGCTGACATGGTACTTGTTGATCTTCGCGAACTCGGTGACGCGATCGTCGCGATCCTGGTGGTGCGACGCCGAGTGGAACGCCGCCTTGTAGCCGCTCTCCGCGTAGACGCGGTTTGAGGCGTCGCGTCCGAGCTTGAAGGCTAACACGCGCGTCGTATCCGACGCGAACGCCAGCGCCTGCAGATCGAACATCAGCTTGACGTGCTCCTCGAACGAATCGGGCACGCCGACCGGGGCGCCCGGCAGCTCGCGCGGCTCGCCCGTGCTGTTGGCGGACTCGACCTGCTGGATGCGGCGCTCGATCTCGCGCACGTCATCGAGATAGTCCGACAGGCGCGCGCGATCGGCGGCGCCGAGGT
>JAYWEJ010000114.1:0-4773 GCA_043779345.1 Acidimicrobiia bacterium
AGACCCGTCCATCAGGACGGCAGAGGTAGCCGCGATGATCAGGCAGCGACGATCCGTCGTCCGTCCGTCCGAATTTACCCCCTCGTTGAACAGCCGTCCGCCGCCGCGCCATCAAATGCCGAACTTGCTCCTCGCAAGTTTGCCGATGAGGGACTACCAACGCGTGTCCCGCTCGCTCGATCGCACCTCCCTCGTCCTCAAAGTCGTCCTTCACAAACCATTGGAACCGATCACCGACGTCTACTTTCCAGGCGGCGGGTTCTGTTCGATTCTCACGGTGCTCGCCGACGGCAGCATGGTCGAGGTTGCCACGGTCGGACGCGAAGGGATGCTCGGCGTCTCGGCGATCCTCGATTGCGCGCCGCCGCCGATGTCGCTCACGATGGTCCAGGCCGCATCCGATTTGGCGTACCGGATGCCGATCGACGCCTTTCGTCGCGAGCTGCATCGCCGCGGCGCGTTCCATGACCTGCTGACGCGCTACACCTCGGCGCACATGGGCTTCGTGATGCAATCCACCGCGTGCAATGCGAAGCATTCGGTCGTGCAGCGGCTGTCGCGATGGCTGCTGCTGGCGCACGACCGCGTCGCCGCCGATGAGTTTCTGCTCACGCAGGAATTCGCCGCCATGATGCTGGGTGCGAGCCGGCCGATGGTCAGCGTGGTGGCGGGCGCGCTGCAGAAGGCCGGGCTGATCTCGTATCGCCGCGGGGTGCTGCGGATCGTCAACCGGCGCAAGCTCGAGCAGGCATCGTGCGAGTGTTATCAGGTGACGACCGACGTGCTCGCGGAGGTGACGGGGCTCGGCATCGCCGCCGCCTGACGCGCGATCGCTAGTCCTGTCGGAGCGTCTGCATCGGGTCGAGTCGCGCCGCGCGGCGCGCCGGAACCGCCGCCGCCAGCAGGCACGCCGCGATGATCAGCAGCAGGCTGCCGGCGTAGGCCAGCGGGTCGGTGACATGCACGACCTCGGCGATCGCTCCCGCTAGCGGGGCTGCGATCAGCAGCGTCGCCAGCGCCAGCGCGAGACTCGCGCCGGCAAGCAATCCAAATCCCACCGGCCTGGCGGTTTGCGACAGGATCAGCCTCGTCACGTTGCGCGACGTCGCCCCCAGCGCGATGCGCACGCCGATTTCCTTGGTGCGCTGCTCGACCAGATACGAGAGCACGCTGAAGAGACCCGACACGGTCAGCGTCAGCGCCAGCATGCCGAGCACCAGCGTCACCCAGAACGCGATCTGCAGGAAATACGTCTCCATCCGCGCCATGGTGCGCATCGTCAGGATCTGGCCCATGTTCGGATCGACGATGGTCAGCCGTTCGAGCAGCCGTTGCCGCGCCAGCTCCGGATCACCCTGGACGCGCGCGATCACCGACGTCTCCGGCGTGTCGGTGCTCGCCGGCACGAAGACGTCCGGCTCCTTGGAATCCATGAGGCGGAATCCGGGAACGTCGCGCGCAATCCCGACGACGGTGAATGAGCGCGACGGCAGTGGCGGCTCGTCCTCGCGGCGTGTCGGCGAATTCGGATCGGCGTCGAGCTGAATGACCTGGCCGATCGCGTCGGACGCTGGAAACAGCGTCCGCGCCATCGTCTCGCTGATCACGGCGACCGGCGCCGCGCGCTCGCGATCCGCGAAGTTGCGGCCGCGGACGATCGGGATGTCCAGCACGCCGAGGTACTCGGCCCCCACCATCTTGTAGGCCGCCGTCGCCTTGGCTTCCGGCGATTGCACCAGCGCCCCTCGCGGCCGGCTCAGGAGGTCAGGCCAGGACGCGGCCATCGCGACGATGGTGGGTTCGGCGGCGAGTGCCTGAATCATGGCGGCGCGCTTCGGCTCGTTGACGATCTCGATCACCACCGTGTCGGCGGTCCGCATGCCCGGATCCACCATCGCCGATGCGAAGGCGCTGCGCAGGAACACGGCCGAGCAGATCAACAGCAGCGCCGATGCCGCGACTTGCAGGCCGACGAGGAATCCGCGCGCGCGGCCGGGCTTGGCGTCCTTGATCAGTTCGCCGCGCAGCGTGCGCACCGGTTCAATACGCGTCGCCTGCAGCGCCGGAATCAGTCCGAAGAACGCCGTCGACATCACCGCGCCCGCGATCAGGAACACCGCGACGCGCCAGTCCGCCGGCGGCGTCAGGATCGTGATGTCGCCGAGATCCGGAGGGATGCTCGACAGCAAGGTCGAGAGCGTGCCCTCGATCGCCACCCGTGACACCAGGAAGCCCACGAGGGCCGCGGCGAGTGCCAGGACCAGGCTCTCCGTGAGCAATTGCCGGACGATGCGAGCGCGCGAGGCCCCGAGCGACAAGCGGATGCCGATCTCCCGCTGCCGGGAGACGCCGCGCGCCAGCAGTAAGTTGGCGACGTTCGCGCACCCGATCATGAGGATCAGACCGAACGCGAAGAACAGCGGCGCGAACAACACCAGCGCCTCGAGTGGTTGCGGTACCGTGCCGCGCCTCGGCACGACCAGGATCCTGGCGTCGCGGCGATCGGTGGCCGCGCCGGCCGACTGCGAGTCCCAGGCGTCAAGCTGCGCGCGCGCGGTGGCGGCGGCCATGCCTGGTTTCAGCCGTCCGATGATGTCGAGGCCGACGCTGTCTTCGCGGCCGCGATGGATTGGGCGGAACTCCGCCAGCGACGACAACGGCGCAAAGAGATCCGGCGCGCCAACGGCCAAGCCCCGGAAGCCGGGTTGCATCACGCCGACCACTTCGTGCGGAGCGCCGTTGACGATGATTTTGCGGCCGAGCACGTTCGGGTCGCGCCCAAACCGGCGCTCCCATCCCCGATCGCTCAACAGCACGACCGGTTGCGGCGCGGCACGATCGTCGTCCGCGGGCAGTAGCGTGCGGCCGATCGCCGGCCGGACGCCCAACACCTGGAACGCATTGCCGCTGACGAGGACGATCGACATCATACGGCCGTCGACGCGCGCGTCGATGTCGGGCAACTCGGCGTACAGGCCGGCGAAGGCGCTGGTCTCCCGCGCCATCGCTTCGAACTGCCGGCGCGTGAAGCGCGCCCGCTCGTCGTTGGCATCGCGCGGCCGTTCGACGGCGAAGATCTCGTGAATGTCCGGCACGTTGTCGACACGGAACAGGAAGATGTTCAGCACCGAGAACAGCACGGTGACAAGGCCGAGACCGAGGCCGACCGTGGCGACGATGGTGAAGCTGACGAGCGGCGCGCGCGCGAAGCTGCGCAGCGCGTAGCGCAAGTCGCGAATGGTGTTGTCGACCATTGCGGTACCGCGCTGGTCGCGGCACTCGTCGGCGGCCAGGGGCACGGGCCCGAAGTGCTTGAGCGCGCTGGCGCGCGCGTCGGCGGGCGTCATCCCGTCGTCGACATACTTCTGCGTCTGCCGCTCGATGTGGAACGACAGCTCGTCGTCCAGTTCGCGCTCGATGCGGCGTGGCGCGAACACGGCGCGCGCCCGCAATCTCAGGTCGCGGAAATTCATGATCAGGCCAGCTTCATGACGCGGCCGATCGCGTTCGCCATGCGCTCCCACTCGCGCGCCTCGACGGCGAGCTGGCGGCGGCCTGACGTGGTGAGCCGGTAATACTTGGCGCGCCGGCCGAGCTCCGAGACCGCCCACTCGGCTTCGATCCAGCCTTGATGCTCGAGCCGGTGCAGGGCCGGATAAAGCGAGCCCTGGTTGATTTGCAGCACGTCCTCCGAGATCTGCTGGACGCGCCCGGAGATCGCCCAGCCGTGGAGCGCCGCCGTCTGCAGCGTCCGCAGGATCAGCAGATCAAGGGTGCCGGGGAGCAGGTCGGGTGTCGGGTGTCTGGGCATTGGTGTCGACAGGCGACACTATGACTGCTGGTGTCGCCTGTCAACACCATACGCGGGGCGGGGTGGCGAGGTTCCGGCCGCGTCAGACCCGATCTTCCGGGGTCCGTTTCTCCATCTGAAACACCGCCTCCACGCTCGCGTAGTCCTGGTAGCCGAGCCGCGCGATCGGCCGCAGCTTGAGCAGGTCGACGCGGCCGTCGGCGCCAATCGCCGCATCATCGATGTGGACCGCGACCACCTGGCCGATGACGACGTGATGCTCGGACGAGGGTTTGCGGCCGGGCAGCTTCACGACCTGATGCAGCCGGCATTCGAAGTGCACCGGCGATCCCTTGACCCGCGGTGGCCGGACCAGCCGCGACGGCAGCGGCTCGAGTCCGGCCGCGGTCATTTCATCGACGCCGCGCTCGATGATCAGCGCCGAGGTGTTCATCTGATCTTTCTGCGCAAACGTCGCCATGTTGTAGACGAACTCGCCGGTCGCCTCCACGTTCACGACCGTGTCCTTGTTGCCGCCGTCACCCTCGTGCGTGCCGGCTGAGAACATCACGAACGGCGGATCGTAGCTGAGCAGGTTGAAGAAGCTGAATGGCGCGAGGTTGACGAGGCCTGCGGCGTTCATCGTCGTCATCCACCCGATCGGGCGGGGCGCGACGCAGGCCTTCAGGGGGTTGTAGCGCAAGCCGTGATCGTTCCGATCGGTTTCGTAATACATGGGCACGCCGATTCTGCCACGGACTGGAACGAGTGAGGCGCTCAGAGCGGACGCGTCACCAGCGCTGCCGGCACGGCGCGACGGCCGCGCAGTCTCCACAACCAGTAGAACATCGCGCCAAACAGCAGCAGGATCGGCAGCGCGCGCATCGGCCCGCTCGTGAAGAGCTCCGGAAGAATCTTCGCCACGCGCTCGCGGATCGAGAAGAACGATCCCGCCGCGATGAACAGCGCGAAGCACATTCGCC
>JAYWEJ010000115.1:0-4765 GCA_043779345.1 Acidimicrobiia bacterium
TCACCATCGCCAGGCGCCGTCCCTCGCCGTAGGCTGTCGGCGCCGTGCCCTGTCCGACCTGGTCGACGATCTCGTTCAGCGCTCGATTGATCAATGCGACACCGCCGTCATCGCCAAAGCCGATGGTGTACCTGGCGTTGCCGGTGACCGATCCCGAGTATGCCGCGTACGGCAGCGTCGGATTGGTGTTGGTGACGAGATAGAAACATCCGGGCCGAATGATCGTGTTCGCCGGAATCGTCACGCGCGTCGCGAACGACGGGACGCCCGGAGGGAGGATGTTGTTGGACGCACTGATTATCCAGGTGCCAATGTTCACCGGCGCGCCGCCGGCGTTGAACAGCTCGATGAACTCGTCGTTCGGGCCGAGCGGGCCACGGAATCGATACTCGCTAATCACGACGCCGCTCGCGCTGCGCGCGGAAACGCGCGGCATCGGCGACATCAAGATGACCGTCACGATGGTGACAGCCGCAACAAGCCAAGCACGTAGTCTCATGACCATCCTCACAAACGGCGTCGGGGGAGACAGAATGGAATGTAGGAAAAGCCGTGCCGACGGCCGAGGCGGGATTTCTGCCCGTTTCCGCAGCGCATTCAGAAACGAAATTACAGATTGGTTCCGTTTCGGAACAACCTGATCGCAATTGCGTAGGAATGGCCTGAAAAAGCGGGAAGGGTCGACGAACGAGACTGTTATTAGGCGTTCAAGTTCGTTCGCGTCGCCAGGTGGCGGCGCAGATCCCTGAAGGCGCGTGCACGATGCGAGACGATGGCTTTCTCCGGATCCGGCAATTGCGCCGTCGTCATTTGAAACGGCGGATACCAGAAGATCGGGTCGTAGCCAAAGCCGTGGGCACCGGCGGCGGCGGGCGCGATTTCACCTTCGATCGTCGTTTCTGTTTCGAAGAGGATCGTGTTCCCGCGCGCGACCACGAGCGCGGTCACGAATCGCGCCGTGCGATCGCGGCCGTCGATACGCCGGAAGATTTCCTTGAATCGCTCTGGATACGGCGTGGTCGCGCCCATGAAGCGCGCCGACAGCACGCCGGGCTCCCCATTCATGGCATCGATCTCGAGGCCAGAGTCCTCGGCGACGGCAATGAGTCCCGACCCCCTGGCGTAGGCAAGTGCCTTGATCCGCGCGTTCTCCCAAAACGTGTCGGCGGTTTCTTCAGGTTCTGGAATCGGATCGATGTCCGCGAGCGTCAGCAGCTCCACCGGCACGCCGGTGAACAGCGGACGAATCTCTCGAATCTTGTTCGGGTTGGTGGTCGCGATCAGGAATGTCATCGACCAAGGATCGGGCCGCAGATGGCGCGCTGTTTGGCGATCAGATCGGTAATGCCCTTGTCGGCGAGCGCCAGCAGTCCCATCAGCGAGTCGCTCCCGAACGGCTCGGCCTCCGCCGTGCCCTGGATCTCGACGAACCGGCCGTCACTGGTCTTGACGATGTTCATGTCGACGTCGGCCTTCGAGTCTTCCTCGTATGCCAGATCGAGCAGCGGCATGCCGGCGACGATGCCGACGCTGGTGGCGGCGACGTAGTCGGAGACCGGGATCGATCGCAGCTGGCCGGCGTCCTTCAGCTTGCCGAGCGCGACGATGAGGGCGACGAAGGCGCCGGTGATCGACGCGCACCTGGTGCCGCCATCGGCCTGGATGACGTCGCAATCCAGCCAGATCGTCCGCTCGCCGAGCTCTTCGAGCTTGATCACCGATCGCATCGATCGGCCGATCAGCCGCTGGATCTCCATGGTGCGGCCGCCGACCTTGCCCGACGCGGCTTCACGATTGGATCGCGTCGACGTGGCGCGCGGCAGCATGCCGTACTCGGCCGTGACCCAGCCCTTGCCGGTGTTGCGGAGAAACGGCGGCACCTTGTCTTCGACGCTCGCGTTGCAGATCACCTTGGTGTGGCCGACCTCGATCAGCACCGAGCCTTCCGCGTGGATCGTGAAACCGGCCGTGATGGTGGTTGGGCGAAGTTCGTCGGGGGAGCGATCGTTAAGGCGTGGCATGTTGTTGTATGAGTGAATCATTCTTCCTGAGCGGGCGCCTCAAGTCCACATGGCCCGCGAGCGTATCGGCTTCCTGCCCGCCGATGAGGATTTGCACTTCCTGCAGGTTCGGCAGGTTCGTCAACACGGCGTTGACGATCGTATAGACCGTCATCAGCTCCTGGAACGCGCCGCCGGGGTGCGCAGTGCGAATGGCCGGATCGAGATCGACGAACACTTCGTTGCGCTCCGAGACGAAGATGCCGCGCAGCGTCACGCCCTTGGGAATGGTCGACGCCAGCGGCGCCGGCGCCTCGGCCCCCAATTGCGCTTCGAGAATCGATCGTGCCTGTGCGACGGCGCCTTCCGCGAGCGGCACTTCGCGCTCCGTTGGCACGAGGCGCAGTCCGTCTTCCGACACGAAATACAACGTCGCCTTGATCTTCGGCACCGCGGGCGCCGCCGCGACAGGCGGCGTCACCGGATCGGCCGCGGCCGTGCCGGGTGCGGGCCGGCTGAGCAAGCGGCTCAACCCCGTGAACAACAGCACCGCAAACACCACGGCGGCACAGCCGATGAGCGCGATCACGGCCCATCGCTGCGACGGCGGGGTCGCCACCTTGATCTTCACTTTCGGACTGCCCTTAGTGTTCAAGGAAACCGCGGAACTTGATGAGCGCGTCGAGCAGGGCCTGCGCGACTTGATCCTGGTAGGCCGCCGTGGCGAGCTGTGATTCCTGGTCGGCGTTCGACAGATAGCCGATTTCCACCAGCGCCGCGGGCATGTTCGCGCCGACCAGCACGCGGAAGGGCGCCTGCTGCACCGCGCGCGGGCTCATCTCGATGCGCGGCCGCAGCGACTGCTCGATATAACCGGCGAGCGTCGCCGACTGCTCGAGATAGCGGGCCTGCGCCGTTTCCCACAGGATCAGATCGATGGCGCGATTGCCGCCGCCGAGCGTCGGCAGCGTTGCGGCGTTGTCGCCGGACTTCTTGCGCGCTTCCTCGTCGGCGCGCTCGACGGTCAGGTAATAGACCTCGGCGCCCTTGAGCGCGGGCCGCACCGCCGAGTTCGCGTGGATGCTGAGGAAGACGTCGGCGCTGTGGTTGTTCGCGAACGCCGATCGATCGTCGAGCGACATCGTGCGATCGTCCTCGCGCGTCAGGAACACCTTGAGGCCGAGACGGCTCTCGATCAGCGTGCGCAGCCGGCGCGCCACCGACAGCGTGATCTCTTTTTCGAGCGTGCCTTTCGCGCCCTGCGTGCCGAGCTCGTCGCCGCCGTGCCCGGGATCGATGACGACGGTGCGGAGTCCCGTGGCAGGCCCTTGCGTCGGAATCACCAGCCGCGTGTCCGGCGCGGGAGAAGGCGGCACGGGGATGGCCGGCAACGCATCTGTCGTGGCCGGCAAAAAATCAATCGTCAACCGACCGGAGCCGGCGTCCGGCTGCGACGTGGTGACGCGATGCAGCGCGTAGCGCGGGCCGAGCGTCAGCGTCACCGTTTGCGGGGTGTCGCCAGGCGTGATGCCGGTGACAAACGCCTGCGTCGGCACCAGCGGGATGCTGAGATCGAGCGCGTCGGCGTCGAACTGCACGATCAGCCGGCCCTGCTGGGAGTTGACGCGCGTCTCGGTGTTCGGCGTGATGTCGAAGGTCACGGCCACGTTGTTGGCGCCGGCATCGACGCGCGCAACCACGCGCGGGACGCGCAGGTCGCCGACGATCAACAGCCGCGCCGAGCGGCGCAGATCGAGCCGCACATCGAGCGCCACCGCCAGCGCGCGCGACAGGAAATCCGCGGGCACGTACCACCGATTGTCGCGGCGCACCGGCGGCGCAGGCAACGTCACCAGGCGGCCCGCGACCGACACCACGTTCTGATTCTCCGTCAGCACGATCGATCGGCCCCGCGCCGTGATCGTCAGGCCGCCGGCGAGCCGGTCCTCACGCGATGTCGTCGCGAACGCCGCGTTGACGTCGTCCACGGCGATGTAATCCTGGTTGTTGATGGCGGTGACGGGGAGGGGCTTGCGGCCGTCGCGCGCGACGACCGTGATCGACGGCGCCTGCGCGGAGGCCAGGAACGACAGCCCGATCACCAGCATCAGAACGGCTGCTGCCGCCGCCAATCCACGTCGGAAGATCACTGTGCAACCATCATACGACTGTCACAGCCGCTTCGCCATGAATCGCGTCCCGGCGATCGGTGTGTCGTAATACGGCGCGATGTCGCGAAAACCCAGCGAGACGTAGAGCGACTGCGCGTCTCCCATCATCGGCAGCGTGTCGAGCCTGATCTCGGCGTATCCGAGCCGGCGCGCCTCGTCCAGCGCGACGGCAATCAGCTGCTTCGCCAGCCCGTGGCCGCGTGCATCCGGTCGCACGAACAGCCGCTTCATCTCGCCCGCCTTCGCGTCATACGCTCCGGCGAGGCAGGCTCGCTCCTCGAGCGGCCGCAGGCCGATCATCCCGGCGAGCCGTTCTTCGCCGGTGGCCACGAACAGCGCTCCCTCGGGCGGCACGTACTCGCCCGGAAGCCCCTCGAGCTCGGCGTCGATCTCCTGGAACGCGAGATCGAGGCCGATCCAGCCGACGTATTCCTCCAGCATCTGCCGGACCTCCGGAATATCGGCGGGCCGGGCGGGGCGAATCTTGAATTGTCCAACCGGGCGCATGTCTTTACAGTCTATGAGGTGTGAACGCGGCTGATCTCGTCCTGCCGATCCTGATGGTCCAGACCTCGGAACCCGAGGCGGCGAACC
>JAYWEJ010000116.1:0-11274 GCA_043779345.1 Acidimicrobiia bacterium
CGCCCGTATCACCTGGCGGTGCTGCCGGGCCGCGAGAACATCGTCGCGCCGCTGCGCGTTGCGCTCGATCGACTGAAGAGCAGCGGCGAGTTCGATCGCCTCGTCGAGCAGCATCTGAGCAGCCCGATCCGCCCGTCCTGGCTCGATCGCTACGCGACGATCCTGATCCTCGGCGGCGGCTTCGTGGTGCTGCTCGTCGCCGGCGGGACGGTGTGGAACCGCTCGCTGCACCGGCAGGTGCAGACGCGCACCAAAGCGGTCGAGCGCACCGAGCGGCGTTACCGCGATCTCGTCGACAACGCCAGCGACATGATCTACCGGACCGATCCGTTCGGGCGGTTCACGTTCGTCAACCCGGTGGCGACGCGCATCCTCGGCTTCGACGAGGGCGAGCTGCTGTCGATGAAGTACTTCGAGCTGATGCGCCCGGACTGGGTGCCGCGGGCGTTGGGCTTCTACGAGAAGTCCGCGAAGACGCGCCAGTCGACCTATCTCGAGTTCCCGGTCCGCAAGAAGGATGGCCAGGAGATCTGGATCGGCCAGCACGTACGGCCGATCATCACGGGCGGCCGCATTGAAGGCTTCCAGGGGATGGCGCGCGACATCACCGACCGCGTCAACGCCCAGGCGGAGCTGCGCGCCGAGCGCGATTTCGTGTCGGCGATCCTCGATACCGCGCCGAGCCTGATCATGGTGCTGGATTCGCAGGGGCAGATCGTGCGCTTCAACCGCGCCTGCGAGGAGCTGGCCGGCGTCGCGATGTCGGAGGTGGCCGGCCGGGCGTTCTGGGAAGTGCCGTTCGTGCTCGACGACGATCGCGCGGAGATTCGCGAGGGCATCCCGAAACTGGCCGCGTCGATCGAGCCGGTCAAGCTCGATCGCACCTGGGTCGACAAGAACGGCGCCAAGCACGTCATCGCCTGGACGATCATGGCGCTGCGCGGACAGAGCGGGCAGACCTCGTACCTGATTGGCCTGGGCGCCGACGTCACGCTGTCGCGCGAGCTGGAGCGGCTCAAGTCGCAGTTCATCTCGATGGTGAGCCACGAGCTGCGCACGCCGCTGACCTCGATTCGCGCCTCGATGCAGCTGCTAATCGCCGAGGACATGACCGGCAACGCAGACGCCGATCAGCTGGTGCGCGTCGCGCTGTCGAACGCCGATCGCCTGATCCGCATCGTCAACGACATCCTCGACATGTCGAAGATTGAAGCCGGCGAAATGATGGTGGCGCCGAAGGTGACGCGGCTGCAGCCGATCGTCGAGGATTCGGTCAAGTCGGTCGAAGGGTTCGCGAAGGATTCCGGCGTCACGATCACGCATACGACCGACGGCATCCATGACGTGCTCGCCGATCCCGATCGCACCATCCAGGTGCTGGTCAACCTGCTCTCGAACGCGGTGAAGCACGCACCGAGCGGATCGCAGGTCGAGGTCACCGCCGGCAAGGAAGGCAACATGGCCGCAATCGCCGTGCGCGACCACGGCCCGGGCATTCCCTCGCACAAGGTCGATTTCATCTTCGAGCCGTTCACGCAGCTCGACGGCAGCGACACCCGCCGAATCGCGGGCACGGGACTGGGACTGACGATCGCGCGCGCCCTCGCCGAGAAGCAAGGGGGAGCGATCCGCGTATCATCGCGCGAAGGCCAGGGCGCCACCTTCACGCTGACGATGCCGCTTGCGTAGGTCTTACGGGCTTGCGGGCTACGGGCTTGCGATTTAGTGCGCGACTTTGATCGATCGCCACTTACCCTGGCGGAACCTGTGGACGGTGAGCACGCAACGGGTGAAGTGACCCAGCACGATGGCCAGCCAGATGTCGCCGGGGACCAGCTGGCGTGTCGCCTGGATCACCGCACACATGCCGATCGGCACCGCGATCTGCGACGCGAGCGTGATGAACAGCGGGCTGCGCGTATCGCCTGTTCCCTGGAGCCCGCCGGTGTAGGTCAGCGCCAGCGTAATAAAGAATCCCGACAGCGCTAGATACTGAAGCAACTGGCGCCCGATGACCTGCACGGCAGGATCCTTGGCGCCGAACAGCCACAGCAGCTGTTCGGGCAACAGCACGAACGTCAGCCCGACGCCGGCGGCGACGGCCAGGCCGATTCGGGATGCGGTGTGCACGCCTTGCATCGCGCGATCGGGCTGACCTGCGCCAAGGTTCTGGCCGGCAATCGTCGCGGCGGCGCCCATCAGCCCGACCGAGGTCCACGTGATCAGCGAGAACAGCTCGGTGTAGCCGATCGCATAGGCGCCCTGCGCTTCGGCGCTCTGCTCGAGCGAGCCGATGAAACGCAGCAGCATGACGCCGGCGACGTTCATGGCAATGCCCTGCACGCCGGTCGGCAGGCCGAATCGAAACAGCGAGCGAATGATCGTCCAGTCGGGCCGCCAGTCCATGTGGCGCGACAGCTTGATGACGAGACGCCCCTTGAGCAGCTGGTACAGCGCATACGCGCTGACCGCGCTGGACGCGATCACGGTGCCGAGCGCCGAGCCCATCGTGCCGAGCGCCGGGATCGGGCCGAGCCCGTTGATCAGGATGATGTTGAGCACGACGTTGAGGATCGTCATCGTCACGCCGAGGCGCATCGGCGTGCGCGAATCGCCGGCGGCCCGCAGCGCCGTCGTCAGCATGAAGAACATCAGCATGCCGATGCTGAACGTGAAGTTGACGCGCAGGAACGGCAACGCCAGCTCGCGGACCTCCGGCGAGACATTGGCGAAGTCGAGCAGCAGCGGCGTGGCGAAGTAGCCGATCGGCGCCATCACCGCGTACATCGCGATCGCCGTCAGCAGCGCCTGTTGAACGGTGCGGTTGACGCGCTCGGCATCGCCGGCGCCGACAAAGCGCGCCACCAGCACGGCCTGGCCGGTGAAGAGCGAGGCCATGAAGACGATGACGACGAGGAAGATCTGCCAGCTGACGCCGATGGCGGCGTTGGCGGCGTAGCCCAGGAGGTTGCCGACCAGGATGTGATCGATCAGGCCCTGTAGTCCGGCGATCACGTTCTGCAGCATGGTCGGCCACGCCAGCTTCCACACGGCGGGACCGATGGGGCCTTCGATGAGCGACCGATCGTACGGGGACGTCTTGGTTGGAGCCGGCTCGGACAACGGGATGATTTTACTTGGTCTTGAGGTCTTGAGGCCTTGAGGTCCTAACAATTCAGACCTTAAGACCTCAGGACCTTACGACCTCAAACGTCGAGTTCGACCGCATCTTCCGCCCGGTCCATGATGAAGCGGAAGCGAGCCGAGGCGTCTTTGCCCATCAATTCGTTGATGACGCGGTCCGTCACAAGCTGGTCGAAGATTTCCACCTTGAGCAGGCGGCGGGTGCGGGGGTTCAGCGTCGTTTCCCACAGCACTTTCGGCATCATCTCGCCGAGGCCCTTGAAGCGCGTGATCTCGGGATGGGCGCGGCCGGCCTTCTTGATGATCTGTTCCTTCTGGTGCTCGTCGAGCGCCCAGTGCGTCTCTTTGCCGAGGTCGATGCGATAGAGCGGCGGCTGCGCGAGATAGACGCGGCCGGCGGTGATCAGCTGCGGCAGGTGGCGATAGATGAACGTCAGCAGCAGCGTCGCGATGTGATGGCCGTCCGAATCGGCATCGGCGAGGATGATGACCTTGCCGTATCGCATGCGGGCGAGGTCGAAGTTCTTGCCGACCCCGCACCCGAGCGCGGTCACCAGGTCCGAGAGCTCCTTGTTCTCGAGCACCTTCGCCGTCGAGACGCCTTCGGTGTTGAGGACCTTGCCGCGCAGCGGCAGGATCGCCTGGCGCGCGCGATCGCGGCCCTGCTTGGCCGAGCCGCCCGCCGAGTCGCCTTCGACGACGAACAGCTCGCTGGTGATCGAGCCGGGACTGGTGCAGTCGGCGAGCTTGCCCGGCAGGTTGACGCGGCCGGCGGTCGGCCCCTTGCGGACGACTTCCGCCTGGGCGGCGCGGCTGGCCTCGCGGGCGCGCGCCGACAGGATGATGCGCGCGACGATCGACTCCGCAATCGACTGGTTGTTGTTCAACCAGTGCTCGAGGCCCGGCCGCACCAGCCCGTCAATCGCCGACAACATCTCGGGATTGTTGAGGCGATCCTTGGTCTGTCCCTGGAACTGCGGCTCTTGAAGGAACACCGACAGGACGCCGGTCATGCCCTCGCGAATGTCTTCCGCGCTGAGCGTCACGCCTTTCGGCGACAGGTTGTGCGTCTCGATGTAATTACGCACCGCCTTGCCAAGGCCGGCGCGCAGGCCGTTTTCATGGGTGCCGCCGGAGCCGGTCGGAATGCCGTTGACGTAGCTGCGAAGGTTCTCTTCCGTCGACTCCGTCCATTGCACGACGAACTCGAGCTTCACGCCATTTTCCTTCTCCAGCGTGAAGGGCGCTTCGTGGACGGGCTTGGCGTTTCTGTCGCTGACGATCTTCTTCAGGTAGTCGACGAGGCCTTCCTCGTGCTGGAAGACGTCCTTCTGGCCGGTGCCCTCGTCCTCGAACATGACCTTGACGCCGCGATGCAGGTAGCTGGCGACCTCGAGGCGCTCGCGAATGATCGGCGCGTCGAATTCGACCTTCGGGAAGATCTGCGGATCGGGCCTGAAGAACACCGTCGTGCCGGTGCCGCGAGCGGCGCCGATCTTTTTCAGGCTGCCGGTCGGCTTGCCCTGCTTGAAGGTCATCTGGTACTGATGGCCGTCGCGCTTGACGGTTGCGACCAGCTCGCGCGACAGCGCGTTGACCACGCTGGCGCCGACGCCGTGAAGGCCGCCCGCCGTCTTGTAGTTGCCCGCTTCGAACTTGCCGCCGGCGTGGAGCACCGTGAAGATCACCTCGAGCGCGCTCTTCTTGGTCTTCGGATGCGCGTCCACCGGAATGCCGCGGCCGTCGTCTTCAATGGTGATCGAGGAGCCGTCCTGGTGCAGCGTCACGCGAATGTTGCTGGCGTGGCCGTTCATCGCTTCGTCGATCGAGTTATCGAGGGTTTCCCAGACGAGATGATGGAGGCCGGTGCTGCCGACGCCGCCGATGTACATGCCGGGTCGTTTCCGGACGGGCTCGAGCCCTTCCAGAACGGTGATGTCCTTGGCTGTGTAATTCGATGCCACTATGCGAAATTATAAGCAGGTTCCAGGGGTTCCACGGGTTCCAATTGTTCCAAGGATCTAGTCCTGTTCTTTCGTCTTGGCCTTGGAACTCCTGGAACGGGTGGAACTCTTGGAACCCTTGGCGACAGGCGCGGTCTTCTTTGCCCGCGCCGCGCGCTTCGGTTTCGACTCCGCGGCCGCCTCGATGACTGCGGTGATCTGCGCGTCCACCACTGGCGGCGGCATTACTTCGGCGACGACATCGACGATCTCCGCCGATTCGGAGACCGAGTCGGATCCGTTGTCACGCACACCGACGCCCCATCCATGCGGCACCGACGCGCGCGACGAGCCGCCGCTCGCGAACACGCGCAGCGCGCCCTGGCGATCGCGCTCGAGACGGAGCAGGCCGTCCTTCTGGCAGGCGCGCATCAGATCGGCGATCGATCCGTACTTGCGCTCGTCGAAATCCGGCTGCGCGGTGCGGAGAAACTGCTTGAACTGCCGCGGATACATCGGCCATCGCGGTTGCGTGGTCGCTTCCGCGAGCAGTCGCCGCACCAGCGCGACGCCGTCGCCGAGCGACGCATCGGCGTTGAGAGGCTGAGGAACGGAATCCGGCTGTTCGAGAATCTCCGTCAGTGATACGGGCTCTGGCCCGCCGTTGGTCACGACTTTGACGGTCGTATCCGGCAATTCGACCGAACCATCGGGCAGCTCGACGAGCGTGCTGCGGCCCTGGTGCTTGAGGGCGACGAGGCCCTGCTTCGCCAGCTTGTCGGCAAACTCGCGGAACGAGCTGACCCCGTAATCGCGCTCGGAGAACGACGAATCGAGCTGCAGCAGCGTGCTCTTCAGCAGGCCCAGCTGCGGCGACACCTCGCGATCGGTGATCACCTTGAGTGCGCGCGTGACGAGCGGCACCGCCTGCTCGATCGATTGGGTTGTGATGCTCTTCTGGCGCGTGCCCTTGCCCTCTTTTCCTGGCCGGCCGCGCTCGTCCCTCGACTGCGCGCGGGACGACCCTGCGCCGGTCGAAGCATCGGGCACGACGTTCTCGTAGGCGATGAACTCGGTGCAGTTCTTCTGCATCACCTGGCTGGTAAAGGCGCGGCCGCCGACCACGAACACCTTGCGATCGTACTGCTTGAGTTTCTCGACCAGCGTGATGAAGTCGCTGTCGCCGCCGACGATCACGAACGCGTTGATGTGCGAGTGGGTGAACGCCATCTCGAGCGCGTCGAGGGCGAGGTTGATGTCGGCGCCGTTCTTGTCGCCGCCGGGGGTCGTGACCCGCTGCACCATGCGAACCGCGTGCTGCGCCATGGCGCGGGCGTGCTCGCCGGAGCGTTTCCAGTCGCCGTAGGCGACCTTGGTGATGACCTCGCCGCGTTCCTTGATCGCTTCGAGGACGGCGCCGATGTCGAATTGCAGGTTGAGGGTGGTCTTGACGCCGATTTCGATGTTGTCGAAATCGATAAACACGGCGATCTTCAGTCTGGTGTCCGACATGCTTTCCTAACTCGAGAGGGGTGTGTTGCGAGAGCGGTGTGGAGATCCTTCGACTCGGCGTGCGCGACGCGCGCGCCTCGCTCAGGACGAGCCGGACGCGGGAGTCGCAGAAACCAAAGGGTCTTCAGGCCGTCTTACTATAGAGATGATACCCCGCCCGGCGACGGTACAGAAATCGCAGTGTAAAGTCAGTGGAGCCACTATGAGAATGAAATGCACTCTAAACAGGTCGATATTCGCCGTTGCGGCCGCGCTGGCAGGGGTGAACGCACTGTCCGGCTCTGCCGTGGCAGCTGAGCAGAAGCCTGAGGTGCAGCGCCTGTTCCAGTCGGGATCGTACGAGCAGGCTGTCGAGGCGGCTCGCGACGGCGATCCGGCGTCAACGTTCCTGGCCGCGCAAGCGCTGCTGAAACTCGATCGCACCGATCGCGCCGTTGCGGAATTGACGCGCCTGCGCGCGAGCGAGAACCCGTCGTGGCGTCTGGTTGGTGAATCCGGCGAGGCACTGATCGCCAACGATGCCGGACGCGCCATTGAACTGGCGCGCCGCGCCGTCGAGGCCGACGGCAACAACCCGTTCGCGCAGTATCAACTCGGTCTCTCGGCCGGCAAGGCCAACGACTGGGGCACCGCGATGACCGGGTTCACGCGCGCCATCGAGGTGAAGCCCGATTTCGCGTATGCGCATTACTACGCCGGCATCTCGTATCAACGCCTGCGCCAGTTGTCGAAAACGGCGGAGCACTTCGACGCGTTCCTGCGCCTCGCGCCGGATGCGCCCGAGCGCGGCGCGGTCGTCGCGATCTTGCGAACGATCAAATAACTCGACGGCCTGATGGCCTGTTAGAAGATATTCCCGAAGCCGAAGTAATACCGCTTGGTGTTGCTTCGGCTCGTCGAAATATCGCTGCGCGGGAATCCGATGTCGCCGCGCAGCAGGCCCACCGGCGTATCGAGGCGCAATCCGAGGCCGTAGCCGACTTTCAATCCACCCCAGGGCTCGCCCTCCGCGGCAATGTTGCCGGCGTCGATGAACACGACGCCGTTGACCCATCCCTTGATCGGGAAGCGCGCTTCCTGATTCAGAATCAGCAGGCGATCGCCGCCGCTCGGTAAGCCACTCCGGTCGCGAGGACCAAGACTCTCTTCACCGTAACCGCGCACGCTGGTCGCGCCGCCGGCGCGAAAGCGATCGGTAAACTGCAGCGGGTCGCGGCCGAACGCGTAGCCCGCGATCACTCGTGACGCGAACACCAGGCGCCGGACGGGCACGAACACGAACTGTTGCCCGAGCAGTTTCCGGTTGCTGACGTCGGAGCCAAGTCTCGTCGACGCGTAATCGAAGGAGATCGAGGTGAACGTGCCCCTGCGCGCGTTGATCGGATCGTCGCGCCGGTCGAGCAGCGCCGCCGAGCTGAGCTTCGCCAGGTCCGTGACAAAGTCGAGCGGGATGAAATCATCGAGACTGTCGGGAATGACGGTGTGATCGCGCTCGATGCGGTAGCCATAGATGATCTGGAAACCCCTGGTGCGCCATCGTTGATCGGCGCTAATCCCCTGTCGATCGGTGATCGCGGAAACGTCGCCGTCGTCATCCCGCAACCGGTCGCGCGAGAAAAATGAATAGAGCGTCGATCGCGCCCTCCAGCCGAACAGCCGCGAGCTGCCGACGAACACCGACGCGTCCTGGCGATCGCGCTGATACATGCCGAAGACGCCGCCGGTCAGCGCGCGGCCGAAGAGATTCGGGTTCCTGATCTCGCCGACGACGCCGGCATTGCGGGTGCTGGTGAATTCGTCGAGCTCCGCGCGGCGCTCCCCCTCCAGCTGAAATCCGTAGCGGACCGCCCACTGCGGGTATTCCTCGACGGTGACGACCGCCTTCACCGGCTGGACGCCGTCCGCCGGGTCGCCGGCCGGCAGCGGCTGGATGTCAACGAGGCGGAACACGTTGGTGTCGTAGAGGCGCTTGCGCGCGAGGGTCCACTCGTCGAGATCGACGGGCTTCCCAAGCTCGAAGCGCAGCGCCTGCGCCAGCACCCTGTTCCTGGTCACTTCGTTGCCGGTGACCTGGACCTCCTGGAGCACTTGCTGCGTGCCTTCGGTGACGGCGAAGGTCAGCGCGACGGTGTCGGCGGCGGCGATCGCCGGCTGCCGTTCGACCTCGACGTCATTGAAGCCCTGGCGCCGATACTGCTCCTCGATGCGAAGGCGCGCATCGTTGACGTCCGCAGCGACGTATGGCGCCGGCGTCTCGAGAGCCGCGGCCTTTTCCATTTCAGGCACCCGCGACTCGGCGACGCCCGCAAACCGGACGCCGGTGATCTGCGCGCGAGGCCCTTCCTTGACGTCGAACCACAACACGCCGGTCGTGCCCTCAATCGTGAGCGGCCGGCCGATCACCTCGGCCTTGAGGAAGCCCTCTTCGTTGTAGACCTGCCGCAGCGCCGTTTCGACGACGACGCGATCGAGCCAGGCCTCGAGCTCGAGACCGGCGGCAACGATCTCCGACTCCAGCCGCTCGGCATCGAGCGCCAGGTTGCCGGCGAAGCGGATGTCGCGGCCCGTCACCGGCGAGCCGGGGGTGACCTCGATCCGCAGCCGCTTCGTGTTCGCATCGGGCCGATCGATTCGTCCCACGACGATGCTCGCCAGGTCGTTGGAATCGACGAGATACCGGCGAACGCGATTGGTCAGATCGTCGATCAGGAATTGATCGAAGACGTTGGTGTGCCACGCCTCTTCGAGCTCCTCGATCAGGCTCGATGGCGCGACCAGGCCGTCAAACTGCAGCAGCGTCCGCGGTCCGCGGTTGACCACGAACTCGACCGTGACGGTGCCGTCCGCGGCCTCGCTGCGACGGGTGCGGATGCGCGCCTCGAGGTAGCCTTGCTCGTGGAAGGCTTCGCGAATGCGGTCGATGTCCTGCTGCAGCTCGAGGAAATCGTAGTCGTCGCCTTCGTCGATCTTGATCTGCGCGCGCGCGGCCGAAGCGATCGCCTGATCGACGCCAGTGAAGGTGATGCCACTGATGATCGGCCTGACGCGGCGTTCCGAAGGTGGCTTGCTGGTGCCGCCGCCGAACGTCACCTGGTGGCGAATGCCGACGCTGGCGGTGCCGCTGTCGCGCGACAGCGCCCGCAGCTCGACGTTGCGGCGCGGAAAGTAGCTGACCACGAAGGTCGCCTTGCCGGTTTCGCGGAGATCCTGGGACACCGTGAACTCCACCTGCTCGCTGAGCCGCTTGGCCAGGGTCAGGCGGGTTGTCGGGTCGGTGTTGTTGCCGAGCCTCGTCGGATCCTCCTCGTAATCGCGAAAATCGCGATCGGTGAAGTCGCCGCGCTCGAGACGGAAGGCGTCCAGGCCGATGGCGCGGCCGGTGACGCCGAGCAGGTCGGCCGACAACAACGTCAACGCGGTTTCGGTGTTCGCCGAGCCGACAATACCGGCCGCGATCTCGCCGGGCGTCATCGCGCCGTTCTCCGACGTCAGGTCGATGGTCGGCCGCTCCAGCGTGCCGGTCAGCGTCATCGTGACGTTGTCGTTGTTCACTCGCGCTTCGGCGACGATGTTGAACTCAGGGCGGATGCGGCGGCGGTCGGCGAACGCAATGTCGCCGCGGGTGATCCTGAACGTCCGGCCGGCGAGAAAGATCTGGCCGTCTTCGCGAAGCGTAATGCGGCCGTCGACGCCGGGCTGGGAGACCGGGCCGACGACGCGGAGGTCGACGCCGGCGGCCAGGCGCCCGTAGTTGTTGTCGACGATCACATCCTCGCTGGTCGTCAGCGCGAGATTCAGCTGCAGCCGGTCGAGAAACGGGCGCTGGACGGTCGGCGCCATCACCGGCAACGCCGCTTGCCGAGCCAGCGCGGCGATCGTGATGGTCTCCGTGTACGCGCTCTGCACGATGCGGATGTCGCCGGTCAGCGAAGGATTGCGCGGATCGGGCCGGAAGGTGACGAGCGCGTCGAGCTCGCTGCGCAGGCCCTTCGGCAATTCGAGCGCAACGCTCTGCGCCTGGATGTTGAGCGTGCCGCCGCTGAGCGCCAGCCCCTCGAACTCGAGCGATCCGTCGAGCGCCAGCGCGCCGCCGTTGGCGAGGCCGCGGACGCCGTCGAAGATCGCGAGCTGGCCGTCGAGGACGATTGGCCCGTTCAGATCCGACAGCACCAGGCGCGGATCGGCGACCGCGATCTCGGCGCCGTCGAGCATGATCCGGCCATCGAAGAGCGGCCTGGCGAGGGTGCCTTCGAGGCGCGTATTGACGTCGGCGCTGCCGTCGAAGGCGACCGCGCTCGTAAAGGCGGACAGGATGCGCAGATCGATGAGGCCCTGCAGCGTCAGGTTGAGCGGCGGATCGGCGGCCGCGAAGCCGACCGTGCCGCCGAACGTCAGCGGATTCTCGGCCACCAGCCACGACACGTCCGCGATCGCGATGTTGCCCTTCGAAAACTCGATCCGCGACGGCCGCTGCTGTTCGACGGGGATGCCGGAGAACGTGAACCTCGCCGAGTCGAGCACGATCGCGCCGTCGATGGCTGCGAAGGTGAGCTGCGGAACTTTCGCGGTACCCTTCGCGGAGAAGCTGCCGACGACGCCGCCGGTGGCGACGTCGCCGCTGATGCGCTCGATGGTGAGCTGCTCGCCGTTCAGGGCGGCGTTGACATTCAGGTTC
>JAYWEJ010000117.1:0-11191 GCA_043779345.1 Acidimicrobiia bacterium
TGCCGGGCGCGGGACCGTCGCTGGTGTTGGCGGCGCGCGCGACGATCTCGGGAGTCAACGGCGTGCGGCCGGCGCGGTTCACGTAGTACGGGCCGTCCGGCACTTCGTCCACGGTGTTGATGTTCTTGGCGCGCTGGCCCAGCACCTTGTCGCCGGGACGCCAGAACAGGTTTTCGAGCGTCTGGTAGGCGAGATCCGGCTCGTAACGCTTCGCGTTCTTGACGTCCTGCGTCACCGGCTCGCGCCAGATCGGATCGTCGGCGAAAAACCGCCGCGTCTGCTTGTCCTGAGCGAGGACGACGGCGCTTGCGCCGAAGTTCGAGTCGAAGGGCGCACCGAGCGCCAGGGAGGAAGCCGCGATCGCGATCACCAGCAGGAGCGGTGTGCGCATCGTCATCAGAATGGTTGCGACCCCGAGAAGATCAACCGGATGCCCTCCCGCCCGCGCGCCACTTCGAGGCGCAGGGCGTTGAATGCGGGACCATGGAAGCGTGCCCCGAGTCCCCAGGCGACGTCGAAGCGCGCCAGATCGAATTGCGCGCGATCGCGCGCGACCTGTCCGGCGTCGAGGAAGATCGCCATGTCGATGTACCGCGACGGCCGCCATCGGTACTCGCCGGTCAGCAGCATGCGATTGCGATCCGTGAAACGGCGGTTCGCGAATCCGCGCAGCGCCGAGCCGCTGCCGAGATACGGCATCATGATCACCGGCACCTCGTGTCCCGGGTCCGGCTGCGTCAACGTCATCAACGCGCGCCCGGCGAGAACGAATTGCTCGCGCACCAGCGGCACTTGCTGCACGATTTCGTACTCCTGGGCGTTGAATGAAAACGGCAGTCCCGCGGCCTCTTCGCTGCGCTCGAAGGCGGCCCGGTAGAACCCGCCGCTCGTGCTGTAGCCGGCCGCCGGACGCCAGTCGAACATCACGGTGCCGCGCACGGTGTCATAGGTCAGGTGCTGGTCCAGCCCCGGCGCGTCCGCCTGGCTGAATCGCGGCGTCTCGCGGTCGGTGTCGAACTCGAGCGCCGTGTAGCTGGCCGTCATCGACAGGTGGCGCATCGGCCTCAGCGTCAGGTTGCCGCCCAGTTCCATCGGCTGGTAATCGAACCGTTCGCGCGCCACCTGCGCGGAGTCCTGCCCGGATCCATAAAACGAGACGCCGCGCACGTCCATCCACTGCGCGGTCGCGTCGACGTGCAGCTTGCCGCGCCACAACTCGGGCGCGGCGACCGTGCCGCGCACCAGTTTCGAGTTGTTCAGCGAAATGCCGGAGTGGACGTTGACAGAGGCGTTCTTCTCCAGACGCTTCAGGAAGCCGACGCCGGCGCCCATGCCGGTGCCGCTGTAGATGCTCCCGAACCACGGGTAGAGGCCGTCGCCGCCGGTGAGCAATGGCGACAACAGCACCTGCCGGATGATCTTCTCGGCCTCGGACGCCCCCTCGACTCCAAGCTGTTTGGCCTTGCCGGCTTGTTCCTCTTCGATGGTGGCGACACGCGTCGCCTGCGCGGCGGCGTTGGTCGCGAGCAGCATCACGAGGACCGCAGTGACGAATGTCTTCACGCTTCCCGCATCCATTTCGTTCGTGTGTAGGCGATCCGGAACCCCTGACGCTCGGCGTTGCGCTGCGACGCGCTGCCGGGCGACGCGACCATCATCGCCAGATCGCACCCGTTTGATGCCGCCGTTTGTAATCGCGTGTCGAGCAGCGCGTTCTGGGCGCCCAGGCGCCGGCCGCCGGGCACCGTGCTCGCGCCGGCGAGCAGCGCCGTGCCCTCGTGCACGAACATCGCCGCCGTGGCGATCGGCTCGCCGTCTCGCTCGGCGAAAAAGCAGGTCGCGACGGCGAGGCTCAACTTCGCGAAGCCGTCGATGTACGGCATCACCTCGGGATGCTCGCTCCAGCCTTGCGCCGCGATCCTGCCGTAGGCCGCGGCCTCGGATTTCTCCGCCTGCCTGACGCGCAGCGCCGGGTTCGACGCGATTCGCGTGGTGGCGTCGATCGGCTGATACAGGACGGTTGAGAGCTCGACCGGCGCGTAGCCGCGTTGCGCCAGTGTGGCGCAGACGTCGACGCCGGCGAGCGGGCAGACTTCGTGAAAGGTGGCCGAGCCGCGCGAGCGAAAGAAATGCTCGAGGGTGTCGAGCTCCTTCGCCACGAGCGGCTGGTGGATGCCGAGTCCAAACGTCTGCGTGATCGGCGAGCCGACGCCGGCAAACATCGCCGCCGTGCCGCCGATTGACGTCCAGATCGCGCCCGACGCGGGATCGAGGCGCGCCTGCGCATCCACGAAGGCAGCGTTACCGCGTCCCTCGGTTCGCTCCAGACGGCGGGCGAGGGCGAGGTCGGCAAAAACGGAATTCATCAGGACGCGCCAATATTACCCCGCGCGTCCTGACGATGGCATGTCGCGATCGGCCGGAAAAATCAGACCTTCTTCGAAATTTGATTGCACCCCTGGCGTCTCGCGTTCAAGTCCGGGCGTCTTGCCTGCAACCGGCGCCAGCACCGCCTCGAGCATCGGCCGCATCTGCGACAGCTGCCTGAGGCGAATCACGAAATCCCACGCCGGCTCGAATTTCTTCCAGCCCGCGCTGTAGGCGAGGTGCTTCAGTGAATGTTTGGACGACCGGTGAGCGCGCGCGGCCGTGAAAATGTTGCCCCAGCGGTAGAACTCCCGGTACGCCCAGTCGTAGCCCGTCTTGAGCGCCGCCGGCGAAAGGCCGTTCGGCCGGTAGACGACGTGACGCGTGTCGTAGAAATCCCAGTTGCTCGTGGTCATGCGTCCTTGCGCACGCATCTCCGCATAGAGCCGGGTGCCCGGGTACGGCGTGCAGATGTGGAACGTCGCCGTGGTGATGCCGCTTTCCACCGCCCAGTCGACGGTGCGCGCGAACACATCGGCATCGTCGCCGTCGAGCCCGAACACGAAACTGCCGTTGATCATGATTCCCAGATCGTCGAGCCGCTTGACCACCTGTCGATAAAGGGCCGCTTGCCCTGAGCGAGCGGATTGGCGAGAAGCGCCAGTCCGCGAGTCGAATGGGAGATTCTGCCGCTTGCCGGCGCCCCGTAGTCCCGAGTCCGACAACGTTTCAAATCCGATGAAGATGCTGCGCAGTCCCGCCGCCGCCGCGAGCTCGATGGTGTCGTCTCGAAGGATGGCGTCGACCGTCGACGCGCCTTGGAAGACGCGGCCCATCCCCCGCATGCCGGTGAAGAGCTCGCGGGCGAATCGGCGGTGTCCGAGCAGGTGATCGTCGAGGAAGTAGAGGTGGCGTCCGGGCAGCCGCTGGATCTCGGCGAGGGCCTCGTCCACGCGCTGGGTGTAGAACGATCGCCCGCCTTCGAAAAACGCGTCCTTGTAGCAGAACGTGCAGTGGTGCGGGCAGCCGCGCGACACCACGATCGAATTCGGCACCAGGTAGTGATGGCGCTTGATCAGGTCGCGCCGGATCGGTGGGATGCCTTCGAGCGTTCGCAGGTTCGACTGATACCGGCGTCTCGGCACGCCGGCGGCAAGGTCGCGCAAAAACTCGGGGAACGTGTCTTCACCGGGCCCGAGGAAGATGGTGTCGGCGTGCGGCGCCGCTTCGTCCGGGAGCGAGGTGACGTGCAAGCCGCCGAGCGCAACGTGCGCGCCCTTGCGGCGGTAGTGATCGGCAATCCGATATGCGCGGTAGGCGTTGGTGATGTAGACCTGGATGATCACCAGGTCCGGATCGTCATCGAGATCGAGCGGTTCGACGTGTTCGTCCTGGAGCGTGATGTCGAGCGTGGGATCGAGATACGCCGCCAGGGTCGCGAGACCGAGCGGCGGAAACAGCGAGTATTTGATGGGTCGCCAGTAGGGGCGGGTGGCTTCCGTGAGCGCGGGCAGGATCAGCTTGACGCGGCGCGTCTTCCGGAGCATGTCATGCACCCGGCCAGTATATGTTAAAGTTCTTTATAATGCAAAGTTAGTTACTGCCCGCGTAGCTGGCTCCGCTTCACCACGGCTTCCGATACGTCGTTCACGGCGTTGACGATGGCGCGCGGGTGGAACAGGTGGATCTCGTGTCCGGCGCCGTCGATCACATTGTGCCGTGAGTTCGTGGACAGGTTAGCAAGGGCCTTGTGCGCGTCTTCGCGATCCTTGTGCCGCTGGTCGCCGCGCGACAGGACGATCGTGGGCCGGCTGCCGAAAGGCGTACCGGCCTTCCGTGACGCCAGTAACGACGCGAGGAACGCGCGCTCGTGCTCCGTGTATCTGCCCACTTGTTCTGGCGTCAGCGTCTCAGGCTGCGCCGCGACCAACCGCTCGTCGAGAAGCAGGCGCTGTTGATACAACTCCGGCGGCAGCGAGTCGAACGGCGCGCCGCGCTGAACCGGGCGCCGCGGAATGCGGACGGGTCGTCCCGGCAGAGTCGATCGCATTTGCTCGGCGGTCATCTCCGCGACGTCGTCCGGATAGGCGGCCAGGTAGGCTCGGACCAGCAGCCCGCCGCGCGACGCCCCAACGAGAACGTAGGGCGGCGCTTCCCTGGCCGCGGTCAATAGCGCATGCAAATCACTCGGATCGGCCGCGAGCGCGTCGGGAGGCAGCGGATCACTCCAGCCGGATCCGGCGCGATCGTACGAACAGACGCGATGGGATTTCTCGAGCTCGCGCTGCACGTTGGTGAAGTCGATCGCGAACGACGAAGCGCCCGCTTCGAACACGACCGCAGGCGATCCCTGCCCACCGCACAGCAGGTGCAGCTTGCGTCCGTTGCCGATGTCGACCAATCGGCCGGGCGCCGGAGGAAGGACTGGTTGGGCCGCGAGTGCGGCCATCAGCGAGCAGGCCAGCAGAGCGCCCCGCATGGTCACCTCATGTTGCCTCGCCTCGCCGTAGCTTCAGCGAAGGCGGGTGAACTCTTCGAACGTGCGTGCGCCGCTCAGCATGAACATCAGACCGCCGGCGAACAGGCCGAGGTTGATCAGTAGCGCTCCGCCCACGATCAACGCAGCGAGGCCGTCGATCATCTGGTGAGTCTTACTTGAGGGCGGTCAACACCGCGTCGATCATCTTCTTCGCGTCGCCGAACAGCATCCGCGTGTTGTCCTTGTAGAACAACGGGTTGTCGACGCCGGCGTAGCCGCTGGCCATGCCGCGCTTCATGACGACGCAGATCTTCGCTTTCCAGACCTCGAGGATCGGCATCCCGTAGATTGGTGACGACGGATCGTCGAGCGCGCCGGGATTGACGATGTCGTTCGCGCCGATCACGATCACGACGTCGGTGTTGTCGAAGTCCGCGTTGATCTCTTCCATCTCGAGGACGATGTCGTAGGGGACCTTGGCTTCGGCGAGCAGCACGTTCATGTGGCCCGGCAGGCGGCCCGCCACCGGGTGGATCGCGAAACGGACGTTGGCGCCCTTGTCGCGCATAATCTTCGTGACTTCGTACAAGGGATACTGCGCCTGCGCTACGGCCATGCCGTAACCCGGCACGATCACAACGTTCTTCGCGTCGCGCAGTAGATCGGCGGTCTCGTCTGCGGTAATCGCCTTCACTTCGCCGGCCGGCTGCGCCGCTCCGGCGGCCGGCGCCGCGCCCTCGTCCGCGCCAAAACCTCCGAGGATGACGCTGACGAACGATCGGTTCATCGCGTGACACATGATGTAACTGAGGATCGCGCCGCTCGATCCGACCAGCGCGCCGGTGATGATCAGCAGATCGTTCTCGAGCATGAAGCCCGCGGCCGCTGCCGCCCAGCCCGAATAGCTGTTCAGCATCGAGACGACCACCGGCATGTCGGCGCCGCCGATCGCCATCACGAGGTGAATGCCGAGCAGGAAGGCGATCGCCGTGCAGGCGTACAACGGCCACACCGGGGCGAAGTACTCACCGTGAAACACGAACAGGGAGGCGAGGTACGCGATCCCCAGGATGGCGACCAGGTTGATCAGGTGCCGGCCGGGTAACAGCAGCGGCTTGCTGCCGATCAGGCCTTGCAGCTTGCCGAACGCGATCACCGATCCGGTAAAGGTGACGGCGCCGACGAACACGCCGATGAAGATCTCGATTTCGTGAATGCGCGCTTCAACATCGTAGAGCGCCTGCGAATGATCCATGGCGGTCGCGATGCCGACGAGCACCGCCGCCAGGCCGACAAAGCTGTGCAGGATCGCGACCAGCTGCGGCATCGACGTCATCTCGACGCGCGCCGCCAGTGCCGCGCCGATCGCGCCGCCGATCACCAGCGCGCCGGCCAGGACGGTGTAGCTGTCGACGCGGGGTCCGAACGCCGTGACCAGCACGGCGATCACCATGCCCAGCATGCCGAACAGGTTGCCGCGGCGTGCCGATTCCTGCGCCGACAGGCCGGCCAGGCTGAAGATGAACAGCAGCCCGGCAGCGAGATAGGCGACGGTAACAAGAGTCTCAGGCATGCGCTACCGGCGGAACATCTTCAGCATGCGCTGGGTGACGAGGAAGCCGCCGGCGATGTTGATCGTCGCCAGCAGGACCGCGGCGGCGCCGAGGATGGTGATGGTCGAAGAGGGCGGGCCGCTCACCTGCAGCATGCCGCCGATCACGATGATGCCGCTGATCGCGTTGGTCACGCTCATCAGCGGGGTATGCAGGGCCGGCGTGACGTTCCACACCACCTGCCAGCCAACGATGCACGCCAGCGCGAACACCGTCAGGTGCGACAAGAATGCCGGCGGCGCGACCAGGCCAAGTCCAATGAATGCCGCCGCGGCAAAGATCGCAAACACCGATCCGGCCACGCCCGAGGATGGTTTCTTGGCCGCGCCGTGGGCGACGGGCAGCGCTTTCGCGGCAACGGCGGCCAGATTCGGCGGCAGCGCCACCGGCGGCCTCGGCGGCGGCGGCCAAATCACTTCGCCGTCACGCACGACCAGCGCGCCGCGCACGACCTCATCCGCGAGATCGAGATGGAAGTGGCTCGCGCCGCCAAGATCGGCGAGCAGGTGCGTGAGGTTGTTGCCGAACAGCAGGCTTGCCGTCGGCGCCAGCCGGCTGGGCAGATCGGTGTAACCGAGAATGTGGACGCCGTAGCGCTCGACCACCTGGCCCGGCTCGGTGAGCTCGCAGTTGCCGCCGTTCTCGGCCGCGAGATCGACGATCACCGATCCCTTCTTCATCGACTTGACCATCTCTTCGGTGATCAAGATCGGCGCCGGACGATTCGGAATCAGCGCCGTCGTGATGATGATGTCGACGTCCTTCGCCTGCGCGGCGAACATCTCCATCTCGGCCTTGATGAACGCCGGACTCATTTCCTTCGCATAGCCGCCCGCGCCCTCGCCGTCCTCGACGACGTTGAGCTCGATGAACTCGGCGCCCATGCTCTTGACTTGCTCCTTCACCGTCGGCCGCGTGTCGAACGCCCGCACGATCGCGCCCATGCCGCGCGCCGCGCCGATCGCCGACAGGCCCGCCACGCCGGCGCCGATCACCAGCACCTTGGCGGCCGGCACCCGGCCCGCCGCCGTCATCTGCCCGGTGAAGAACCGGCCGTAGAAGCTCGCCGCCTCGACCACCGCGCGGTAGCCCGCGATGTTCGCCATCGACGACAGCGCGTCCATCTTCTGCGCGCGCGTGATGCGCGGAATCTGATCGACGGCGATCGCCGTCGCCTTGCGCGCCGCCAGCCGATCGACGATGTCCTTGTTCTTGCCGGGGTAGAGGAAGCTGATCAGCGTGCCGTGCTCACGGATGAGGTCCGCCTCGTGCACGTTGAGCGCCGGATGCATCGACGGCGGCTGGACCTTCAGGAGGATGTCGCCGGTCTGCCAGATCGCGCGCGCGTCCGACACGATCTCCGCGCCGGCCGCCACGTAATCATCGTCGCCAAACGAGGCCGCGGCGCCGGCGTCGTGTTCGACGGCCACCGCGAAGCCCATCTTGATCAATCGCGAGACGTTCTCAGGGGTGACCGCGACCCGGCGTTCGCCGGGACGGCATTCTTTCGGGACGGCGAGCTTCACTCGCCGTGATTATAGTCTGTGTCTAAGCTGTCTCGAATCGGTGGACCTGTTTAATCCGTGGCCAGCTTCAATCTGAATTCCCGCTGCAACAGGATCAGGTTGGCCGTCATCTGGAGGAACACCGACACCGCACTCAGGTACCAGATCCACGTCAGGCTGAAACCGGCAATGCGCGCCAGGAAAATTGTCGGGATCACGCTGATGATCAGGCGCAGCCCCGACGTCACCAGCGACGGCATCGTGTTGCCGAGCGCCTGGAACATGCTCGACGACACGAACGTGATGCCCGACGCGACGAAGTTGAGCACGACGATGCGCAGGTATTCGACGCCGACCCGTGTCACCTCCGCGTCCTTCGTGAAGATGCTCATCAGCGGCGTCGCGAAGATGAAGATGCCGATCGCCGCGATCAGCATGGCTGCCGCCGCCATCCCCGCCGCGGCCTTGAAGGCGGCGCGGACGCGATCGCCCTTGCCGGCCGCGAAGTTCTGTCCCGCCACCGGCGCCACCGCAAAGCCGAGCGCGACCACCGGCAGGAACGCCGACTGGACGATGCGCAGGCCGATCGTGAAGCCGCCCTGCGCCGCTGCGCCGAATGGCTTGGTGATGGTATAGACCACCGCCATGTAGATGCCCATCAGCGCGAACTCCGCGCCGGCGGGCAGGCCGATCTTCAACATGTCGCCCCAGACGCGCATCTGCGGCTTCCAGTGGCCGAAGTGAAAGCGCAAGTACGCTTTCGAATCGATGAAGTAAAACGAAATCCAGATCACGCCGACGACGATTGCCACGAACGTCGCCACCGCCGCGCCGCTGACGCCCATCTCGGGGAACGGCCCCCACCCGAAGATCAGGAACGGCGCCACCACCATGTTGATGACGACCGTGCCGATCTGCACGTACATGCCGGGCTTGAAGTTGCCGGTGCCGCGCAGCGCCGCGCCCATCGCCACCATCGCAAACTGCAGCGCCATGGCGGGAATGAACCAGAGCAGGTACTGCTCGGTCGCGATGCGCATGCCCTCGCTCGCGCTCTGGCTGGCGGCGTACTGGTGGCGCAACGCCATGGCGACGGCGAGGAACACCAGGCCGACGGCCATCGACAACACCTGCGACTGGTTGAACAGGAAGATCGCCCGGTCTTGATCCTTCTGACCCGACGCATGCGAGACCAGCGTGGTGGCGCCGACGCCGAGGACCTGCGTGATGGCGATGACGATGAACGACAGGTTGCCGGCGAGGCCGACGGCCGCGATCGCGTCCGTGCCAAGGCGGCCGACCCAGAACAGATCGACCAGGACATATAGCGTCTGGAAGATCATGCTCACGAGCATGAAGCTCGTGGTCTTGAGGAGATGGCCCGTCAGCGAGCCGGTCGTGAGGTCTTGCATACAGCAGTGTAGCTGAACCGTTCGAGAAGTAAGGCAGAATCTGACCAGTGCTTGGTGATCTGAAATCGGTGCTTGGCTGGCTGCCGGCGCGCGAGCGATGGCGATGGTTCCTGCTCGTGCCGGTCGCGGGCCTCGCGGCGATCATCGAGGCCGCGGGCGCGCTCGCGGTGTTCGGGCTGCTGCGTCTCGTCGTCGATCCCGAGCAGGTGCGAACCGCGCCGGTGGTGTCGCGGCTGTGGGCGATGTGGCCGAACAGCGATCCGCGCGCGCTGGTTGCGCTGCTCGCGCTCGCCGTCGGCGTCTTCTACGTGCTGCGCGCGGCGTTCCTGTCGTGGTCCGAGTGGTTGCGGCAGGGCACGGTCTATCGCTCGTCGGCGGTGGCCGCCGAGCGGCTGCTGGCGCGCTACCTCGCCGCCGACTATTCGTTTCACGCCAAGCGGCGATCGGCGTCGCTGATCGAGCCGATGACGCGCGCCTCGGACATCGCGTATGAGCTGGTCGCCGGATCGGCCGTCAATATCCTCGCGGAAGCGGTGATCATCCTCGCCCTGGCGGTGGTGTTGCTGGTGTCGGCGCCGCCGATCACCCTGATCACCGTCGCGATCGTGCTTGGGCTCGTGCTGATTCCGATTGTCATGACGCGGCGATCGTGGGAGCGCATCGGCGAATCCGAGCGGCAGCTGTATCAACAGCAGTTGCACCTGCTGCAACAGAGCCTCGGCGCGATCAAGGACGTCAAGGTCACCGGGCGACAGCCGTTCTTCGAAGAGCGGTTCCGACACGTCAAGCGCGACCTTGGCGCGACCAAGCAACGGCGGGCGTGGGCGGCGACACTCGCGCGCCTTGGCGTCGAAGCCACGCTGATCCTCAGCATGCTGCTGGTCGTGTTCCTGGTGATGCGGCAGGACGCCTCCGGCGTCGCCACCGTCTCGGTGCTCGCCCTCTTCGCCTACACCGGCTTCCGCGTCGTGCCGTCGGCCAACCGCATCATGCTCAACGTCGGCTACATGCGAGAGGCGCACCCGTGGATCAGTCGGATGGACGACGACATGCGCAAGCTGCGCGTGCCGTCGGCGCGCACCTACGAACACGATCGGCCGCTGATGCAGGCGACGCTGGCGTGCGAGAACGTGTCGTTCGGCTACGACGGCGGGCCGCCGCTGGCGCTCGACACCGTCTGTTTCACCATCGACCGCGGTCAATCCGTCGGCATCGTCGGGCCGACCGGCGCCGGCAAGAGCACGCTGGTGGACGTCCTGCTCGGGCTGTTGCCGCCGACCGCCGGCCGCGTGTTGATCGACGGCGAGCCGCTCGAAGGGCGCGAGCGCTTGTGGCAGCGGCAGCTCGGCTACGTCGGGCAGGATGTCTACCTGCTGGACGACTCGCTGCGACGCAACATCGCGTTCGGCATTCCCGATGCGGGCATCGACGAAGCGCGACTGGCGAAGGCGGTCACGCAGGCGCGGCTCGACGAAGTGATCGCGGCGATGCCGTTGAAGCTGGAGACGATCGTCGGCGAGAACGGCATCCGGTTGTCAGGCGGGCAGCGGCAACGAGTCGCGATCGCGCGGGCGCTGTATCACGATCCGCCGGTGCTGTTTTTCGATGAGGCGACCGCCGCGCTCGACAACCAGACCGAGCGGGAAGTGACGGAGGCAATCGCGAGCGTGCACGGCACCCGCACGGTGATTGCCATCGCCCACCGCCTGTCGACGGTCAAGCATTGCGATCGATTGATCTACCTTCGCGATGGCAAGCTCGCCGGTCTCGGGACCTACCAGGAGCTGTTGAGCGATCCCGGATTTCGCCAACTCA
>JAYWEJ010000118.1:0-11186 GCA_043779345.1 Acidimicrobiia bacterium
CTAGCCGCGGTTCGCTTTCCAGTCCGTAGCGAAGACCGTCACGATCTGGCCGACGGTGCGGCGATCCTTCGTGATCAGGCCGACCTCCCGGCGCTCGTCGAGCTCGAGCTTGCGCAGGCTCTGACTGCCAACGAACGCGGCCTCGCGATCGCGGATCAGGCACCTGACGTGCAACTTCATGGCCTTGAACGGCCGCACCCGCCACGGCAGCTCGGCTTCCCACTTCTTTTCGACGCCGCCGAGGACCTTGATCTTCACGCCGGCCTCGGCCTTGGCCTTCAGCAGCGCGATCATGCCGTCGTCGCTCACGTTCATGTCGTAGATCAGGAGCTCGCGCTTCGCTCTCTTGATGAAGGCGGTCAGGCGCTCGCGCGCGTTCTCGGGGCTGACGACGACCCGCGTCGACGTGATCTTCAGATCGATCCGATCGTGATCGGCGTCGATGATCTTAAGGATGTCGCGGACGACCTTGGGGTTGCGCGCCTCCAGGCCGAGGCTGCGGCTCTTTTCGATGTCCTGGTGCGTGTAGTTGAAGCCGAGCACGAACGCGACCTTACGATCGATGATCAACAGCTTGCCGTGATAGCGCACCATGTCGTCGGCCGTCCTCGACAACGTGACGCCGACCTTCAGCAGGCGGCTTTCGAGCTTGCGCAGCTTGCTTTCCCCGCCACGGTTGGTGTGGGCGATCAGGGCCCGCACCACGACACCGCGGCCGACGGCGTCCGTCAACGCCTTCTCAATGGCGTCGAGGTCGAAGCGAAAAATGACGATGTCGATGCTTCTCTTCGCGCGCTTGATTGCCTTGAGCAGCGGCGCGACGCCATCGTCGGGCTGGGTAATTAAATACATGCCCGAGCTAGGTGCAATCGACGTGCCGCGCCATGCCTATTGACCCACCGGCTTCGCGTTCTCGTTGCAGATGTATTCGATGAGATCGCCATCCGGCAATAGCGCTTGCGGCTGGACGTAGCGGATTTGCTGTGTATACGCCTTGGGATCGTCGATGACCACCTCGATGTCCATGTGGCCCGCGTCACGACGCCGATATCGCTCTGTCACTTTCATCGCATCGCTATGGGGATGGCCGAAGCCATCCAACCACGTCTTGTCGTTGAAGCCGATGGTTTCAACGACCAGGGTATCGCCCTCCCACTTACCGACCGAGTACCCGAGCCAGGTGGGCTCAGGGTCTGCGGGATGGGCGCGTCCATCCAAGAAAATCTGGCGGAACAGCGTCTGCGACTCGTACAGCATCACGACCAGATTGGGGGTCTGGACGATTTTGTATGGGTGGGTATACGCGACCAGGCCCGGCACCCCAGTGGGCAGGCAGCGAATCCTCGGGTTGTCGCGCAGCTTGTTCGCCTGCCGCTGCTTGAACATTTCGGCGGCCCAGGGTTGAAATGGCGGGCCACCCTTGAAATCGCGCATCACGTTGAGCAAGTACCGCGGCGCGCCGCTATTCTCGACACCGCCCGCCGCGTCCTCACCGTTGGCGGCTTCCCAGACGCCTGATAAATCAATCTTGCCGTCGGCGGTGCGTGGCGCCGGTGCCGTAAGGTTGGGCGTGCCATCGGCGTTGCGTCGAACGTTCTTATCCGGATATCCAAGCCACTGCGCGTGCGCCGACACACCGAGCAGCACGAGCGCAAACGTGACGAAGGCGCGGCCTGCCATCACTTACCCGCACTCGACGCGGCAAACAGTCGCTGGCCCGTCTTGGTCAAGACCACGGTTCGCGCGTTACCGGTGTTTTTGCGATCCCATGATTGGTAGCCGTCGACACTGACTGCATCACCGGCGTTCAACGAGGTCCGCTTCCAGCCCGAGCGCATCAGTGCGTTCGGGCTGCCCATCTCCATCGCCCAATTGACGACGGCGCCTTTCTCGTCTTTGACGTCGAGATAAAACCACGTGTGCGGGTTGGTCCACTCCACTTTTGTGACCGTGCCAGTCACCGTGAACGGCGCATTGATGTCGAACTCGGCGCGGAAATTGTGATGTGCGTCAGCGGCGGCCGCCGACAGAACCACCAACAAGGCGACATGACATGCCCTCACGATAACCTCCGCGCCGGATTATAGACTGACTGGCTTACGGCTTAGTCGGGGAGCGAATCAAGCAACGCAAACAGCGCCTGCGGCTCCACGGGCTTGACCAGGTGATGCTCGAAGCCGGCTTCACGCGCGCGGCGGCGATCCTCGTCCTGGCCGTAGCCACTCAGCGCAATGAGCGTTGGCGGCGCGTCGTCAGCCAGGACGCGGAGTTGCTGCGCCAATTCATAGCCATTCATGTGTGGCAGTCCGATGTCACACACGATCACCCCCGGCCGGAAACGCCGCGCCGCCTCGAGCGCGGCCGCGCCGTCGTTGGCGACCTCGATCTCGTGGCCGCGGAGCGACAGTAGAATGCGCAGCATCTCCGCCGCGTCCGCATTGTCTTCAACGACCAGAATACGTTTCGCGGTGCGCGCTTCGGCCGCGGGCACCCGGTCCTCGACGAGCGGCCCGGCAACAGTTTCGCGCGCAGCGGCGACCGGCAGCCGAACCACGAACTCGCTGCCGCAGCCAGGACCGTCGCTGCGCGCCTCGACGGTCCCGCCATGTCGATCGACCAGCAGTTGCACCAACGTCAAGCCGATGCCCAACCCGCCTTGGGAACGATCGAGCGAACGATCGGCCTGGGTGAACAACTCGAACACCCGCGGCACCAGCTCGCGGGGGATGCCGATGCCGTTGTCGGTCACCCGGATCACCACGTGCGCGCCCTCCTGCGCCGCCGTCACCGCAATCTGACCGCGATCGTTACTGAACTTGCTCGCATTGCTGAGCAGGTTCGACAGCACTTGCACCAGCCGGGTCACATCGCCTTCGACCTCGATGGATACCGGCGGCAGGGCCACGCTCAACGTCTGGCCGCGCGCCTCGGCGACCGGACGAATCGCCTCGACTGCCCGCTCGACGACGTCGGTCACCGCGATGCGCTCCGGCCTCAGGGTGATCTTGCCGCGGGTAATGCGCGAGACGTCCAACAGATCCTCGACCAGCCGCGTGATGTGCTGCGTCTGCCGCTCGATCACGTCACGCGCCCACCGCTGACTGGGATCGCCGGGAGCGGTGATCTTGAGCACTTCTGCGGCATGACGGATCGGCGCCAGCGGATTGCGCAACTCGTGCGCCAGCATCGCGAGGAATTCGTCCTTGCGACGATCGTTCTGCTTGAGCGCCTCCTCGATCTGCTTGCGCTCCGTGATATCGAGCACCGAGCCGATGTAGCCGAGGAACTCGCCGCCTGGTCCGAAGCGCGGCGCGGCGGAATCAATCGCCCAGGCGTATGACCCGTCGACACGTTGCAGGCGGTAGTCCAGCCGGAAGGCTTCGCGACGCTCGTTGGCGGTCAGAAAAATCTCACCGGCAGGCGCGCGGTCGTCCGGATGCGTCGCGTCGAGCCACCCGAGCCCAAGGCCGGTCTCGGGTGTCTGGCCGGTGAACGCGTACCAACTCTGGCTCAAATAAGTGCAGCTGCCGGCAGCGTCGGTCACCCAGATCATCACCGGCGCATGGTCGGCCATGATGCGGAAGCGTTCCTCGCTGTCGCGGACCGCGTCCGCCATGCGCCGCCGATCGGTGATGTCCAGCGTGACGCCATCGAATCGGATCGGGTTCGCCTGCGCGTCATAGAACGTCCGCCCGATCGCCCGGATCCACTTCTCACCTCCGCTGGCCGACAGGGTGCGGTATTCGATGTCGTACTGCGTGCGGTTGGCAATGGAGGCGTCGATGGCCTGGCGCGTGCGCTCGCGGTCGGCGGGATGGAGCCGCTGGTAGAAGGTGTCGATCGTCACCTCGGCATCAGGCGGCAGCCAGAAATGCTCCTTGACCCGGTTATCCCAGATCAACTTGTCGAACGGCAGATCGCAGAACCAGAAGCCGACCTCGGCGCCATCCCTGACGAGGTCGAAACGCGACGCGCTCTCGCGCAACGCCTCGGCGGCCCTGCGGGTGTCGGTGATGTCGTGCACCATGACAACGACGCCGACCACCGCGCCGGCATCGTCGCGGTGCGGCGTGTAGACCGCGTGAATCCAGCGCGTGCCGCCGGCCCGGTATTTGGCTTCGGCCTCGTACTCAACACGCTCGCCGCTGAGCGCCGCATCAAGGTGCGGGCCAATGGTCTGCCACGCGTCCTCGCCCACCACGTCTCGCATGGCGTGGCCGACGACGGCCGACACGGGGATACCGAACCAGTGCGTGTAAGCGCGGTTGCACCATCGGTAGCGACGCTCCGCGTCGACATAGGAGATCAACGCGGGGACGTTGTCGCTGACGAGCTGCAATTGCTCGCGGCCGCGTTCTATCGCCGCCTCGAATTGCTTCCGCCGGGCAATGTTTTGGGTGACACCGATCAGCGTCACGGGCTGGCCCGCTGCATCGCGGACGATGGTGCCGTGCGCCTCGACCCAGACGCATTGGCCGCTGACAGGATCGATGAGCCTGACCTCGCCGTGATAGGTCCCCGTGTGCTTGGCCTCCTCGATGGCGGCCAGGACGGCAGCGCGGTCGTCGGGGTGAATCAAATCATCGACCGTCTCTTGCACACTCGCGGGCGTACTGTCGCGGGGGAAGCCGACTACCTGCCGGACGTTACCCGAGACGAAAGTACGCCCACTAGGTCAACCTCCCAAGAGAACATCTTCGCCGCGTCCATCGCCAGCCGCATGCGCTGTTCGCTGTCGAACGAAGCGGCGTCGCCGTGAGTGGAGCTCGGCGGCGTGGAGGTCGGTGAATCTGCGAGTGTTGGACGAGGCGGACGCATGCAACTAGTCGTTCGTTACGAGTACGCGGCCCCAACCATGATTCGCCGGATGCGTACCCAGGGCGAGCCGTGAGACGGGTGGTTAATCTGGACCGGCTGCCCCTTGGCGTCGCCGGTCGTGCCGAACATCTCCCACGACTCCTTGCCGGACGTCGCGTCGAGATTCTGCCAGAAGTCGGTGGTGATGGCGTTGTAGGTCACGTCGCTCAACATCCGCGTCTTCTTGCCGTCCTTGATCTCCCAGAAGGCGTCGCCGCCAAACTGGCCGTTGAAGCGCTGCTGATCGATCGAGTAGCTGCCGCGGCCGTCGATCAGGATGCCGTCCTTGGTGTCGGCGATGATCTGCTCCGGCGTCGGCGATCCGGGCGGGCCTGGCTCGACGTGCACGTTGGGCATGCGCAGGAACGGATAGTTGCGCCATGAGGTCGCGAAGGTGCAGCCCTTCGACGCGGTCTGGCCGATGTAGTGCGCGGTCTCGCGGTTGGTCTGCAGATCGACGAGCCGGCCCTCCTGGATGATCGGCCAGCGCTGCGACTTGACGCCGTCATCGTCGTAGCCGACGGTGCACATGCCGCCCGGCAGCGTGCGATCGCAGGTGACGTTGAACAGCTTCGAGCCCATCATCAGCTTGCCGACGTCGTTGGCCTTCACGAAGCTGGTGCCGGCATAGTTGGCCTCGTAGCCGACGATGCGATCGAGCTCGGTCGGGTGCGCGACGATCTCGTGGATCGTGAGCATGGCGTGGGCCGGCGTCATGATCAGGTCCTTGAGGCCGACGCCGACCGGCGTCGCCGTGCAGTGCTCGACCGCTTCGTTGGCGATGCGCTCGACGTTCTCGAGCATCCTGGCTTCGAGCACGACCTCGTAGCCGGCCGACTTCGGCGCCACCGAGAACGTGCGAGACTTGGCCTTGCCGTTCTTGAGCGCCGTCACGGTGAATCCCGGCGAGGTGCGCCAGATCTCCTGCTCGATGTACGAGCCTTCCGAGGTCGCCAGGTATTTCCATTCGAAATCGAACGCCATGTTCGACTGCACACGGATCACGCCCGGCACCTTGAGCGCGACCTCGTTGATCTTCATCAGGAACGCGATCTTGTCGTCCAGCGAGACGTCTTCCGGCTTCTGCTTCACCGGCACCGACCAGTAGTCCTGGTAGGCCTCGACCGGCGCCAGCTTGACCTCGAAGCGCTTGCTGATCGCGCTCGCCCGCGCCACTTCAGTGGCTTGCGTGGTGATCTTCTTGATCTCGGCTTCCGTCACGAACGGGCTGCTCGCAAATCCCCACACGCCGCTGTGGATGACGCGCACGCCGAAGCCGGCGCTCGTCTCCATGCCGCCGGCGCCGAACCCGAACGAGTCGGTGACAATGCGATCGCGCACGGCGACGCTGTCGTTGACGTTGCGCGTAAAGCGAATGTCGGCATACGAGCAGCCGAGCCGCTTGGCCTCGGTCAGCGCCACATCCGAGAGCCCCTTGAAGCGGGAATCCATGACCCGCGCCTTCGGCGACTGCGCGATCAGATCACCGACCAGGTCGCTGGCATACATCGCCACGCCGGTGGCGCTGAGGGTTTTGACGAAGTCTCTACGTTTCATGTCATCTCCAGGCGGGTCTTCCGCCTTCGCTCAAGCTACGGCGGGACTTACGCAAGACCCGCCTCTACGTCTACACCGCAGGTGAAATGGACGTCATGGTGAAGTCTTCGAGGCGCATTGCCGGCACCAGCGCGGTGCCCGGGTTGTCGTAGGCCTCGCCGGTGTGCATCGGGATCGCGGGCCCGAGCGCGGTGATGTTGTTGAAGCTGACCGCCGGCGATTCGTTCCAGCGGAAGTTCTGGACCGGCGCGACGATCTCGCCGTTCTCGATCAGGAACAATCCGTCGCGCGTCATGCCGGTGTTGAGCAGCGTCATGTTGTCGACGCCGCGGATGTACCAGAAGAACGACACCAGCAGGCCGCGCTTGGTCGTCCTGATCATTTCGTCGACGCTGGTGGTGCCGCCTTCCATGACCAGGCTCATGCCGGGCGTGGTCGCGGTCGGTTCCTTCTTCTGCCGCTGCGCCCAGAAGCGATCGTAGAACAGGTTCTTGACGACGCCCTTCTCGATCCAGGTGATTGGCTTGGCGGCGAGGCCGTCCTGCCCAATCGGGGTCTGGCGAAGGATTGGATTGCCGATCTCGCTGCGCAGCGTGAAGTTGTCGCCGAACACCTTCTCGCCAATCCTGGTCGAACCGCGCTCCTTGCCGCTCATAAAGCTGCGGCCCTCTTCAGCGTTTCGCGCGTTCAGCGAGCCGAGGATGAGCGAGAGGTACCGCGCCGCCGGACGGGACTCGAGAATCACGGTGTAGTTGCCCGGCTCGATCGCGCGCGGCTTGCGCGACTTCAACGCCTTGTCGGCGGCGACGTTGGTGAGCATTTCGGCGTTGATGTTCCTGATGTCCTTCACGCCGGTGGTGCCCGCCCAGCCCGAGCCGGTCTGATCGGGAGTGCGGCACGTCAGGATGAAGCTCGCATCCGCGTAATGGAAATAGGTGAACAGGCCCTCGCTGTTCGCACCGGCGTCAACCCAGTCGAACTTCGGGATGTAGCCGGCAGCCAGGACGCCGCGCTTTTCGCAGATGTCGGTGCAGGCCTTCACCATCTTGGCGCGCTCGGCGGGGCCGAAATTCACCGCGGACGATGAGGCCGCGTCGATCTCGATGTAGTTTTGCGGCGGCTTCACCAGCGGCATCAATTCCGGGTTGTCCGGTTTGCGGCGCGCCAGCGTCTGCACGGCATCGATCGTGCGCTTCAACGTCTCATCGTCAAACTGATGCGTGGTCGCGCTCGCGGTCTTCTGTCCGTAGCGGACCGTGATCGAGATCTCCTGGTCGTGCTCGATCAGGTTCGCGGTGATGCTGGAGTTCGCGAAGCGCGTCGCCGCTCGCTCGCCGCCGGAGAAGCGCACTTCCACCGCGTCGGCCTTGCACATGTTCAAGACCTTGTCGGTGATCTGCTTGATTTCGTCTTTCGAGTAGGCCATTAAATCAGGTCCTCAGGCCATCAGGCCATCAGGCCATCAGGATTTGCTTATCTTAGTCCGTGGCGGCGCCGCAGGAACCACTCGAGCGACAGCAAGCCGGCGAACGGCACGATCCACCACGACGCTCGCATCGGATAGACAGAGACACTCCGTGACGACTCCGCCGTCGAGTCGTCCAGCGCGCGTGCGATCGCCGATTCCCCTGCCCTGAGCGAAGTCGAAGGGTCGCCGGCCTTCACCACCACGCCGCCGATGTCGCGCGCGGCACGCTCGAGCTTGGCAAGGGTCGCTTCAACGCCGCGAGCCGGCCGCTCCGCGACCGCCACGAATCCGATCGCGGATCGATCGCCGGCGCGGGCGTCGATCTGGCACTGACCTGTCTTGGCCGCGGCAATTTCGCCCGCGAATTCGTCAAGAGCACCGGTCGGCCACACCCTGACCGGCACGGGCGCGGCGTCTCCGCATCGCACCGAGACGCGCGCCTCGACCGCGCCATGTTCCTCGATGGTTCGGTACCGCAGCGTGAACGGCACACGGTCACCTCGCGACGCGATCCCCGAAGCGAATTGGATCCGCAACGCGTCGCCGGCTGCCGACGCCTCCGCCGCCAGCGAGCGCCAGAACCGATCGAAGGCACCGTCATCGAGATGACGGTATCGCCACGCGTCCATGGCGCCGGAGATAATCACGCGTCCGTGCCCTGACGGCATGGCGACGATCGAGGCCCCTTCGACTTCGCCCAGGGCACGCGCGCGCGATCGGCCAAGCACCACGGCGGTGATCTGTGCGCGATCCATCCTCAAAATCTCCGTCGCGCGCAGTGCGCCAATCTGTTGTGGCGCGGGCGTCAACTGCTCGGTCCACGTGTCGCCGAAGAAACGTGTGACCGGGCCGCCAGGCCGTTGCTCGGGAAGCAGAATCAGCGAGCCTCCCCGGCGCGTGACAAATCGGTCGAGTAGCGCTGTCTCACTCGCGGTGAGCGCGTCCGGACCACCCACGATCACGAGCTGGCTCGCCTCGAGCGCGCCGGCGTCGAGTGCGCCCCTGGCGGTCCCTGCCGACAGCCCCGGCGCGACCCGGGCACGATACTCAACCGCGAAACGCGGATCGTCTTCGAGCGCCCGGCGCACGAAGGTGCTGTTCCACGATGGCCGGGCATCGAACACGAGCACACGCGACTGATCCGCCATAACGGCAACGCCCACGTCGATCGCGTTGTCGATCGACGTGACTTCCCCTTCGACCGCCACGGCCTCAATTCGCAACGTCCGCGCGCCGGCCTCGATCGGCCACCAAGGCACGTCGATAGTCGCGGTCTCGCCGTCCATCCATTTGTGTGTAGTTGAGCCCACGATGGCTGTGCCGTCGTGAATACGAATGTCGGTGGACGCAATCGTTCCGGCTCGCGACACTTCGACCGTGACAGCTCCGGCGGCAGCGGCGTGCCCCGCGGAGACGGCAACGGAGCGCAGCGTCAGGTTCGGGGAGCCGGACGGCCGCATGGTGATCACCGACAGCGCCGCGACATCAGGCGGCACGTCCACATCCGTCGATCCGTCGGCAATCGCCACGCAGCGTTCGTGCGGGCCGCACGGCAGTCGGCCGCCGGTGGCGCGGCGCCGGATCACCTGCGACCGCGGCGCGCTCGCTTCAAGGCCGGCGGCGGCGCGATCGGAGGCGCCGGCGGTCAGGTCGATCGCGATCAGCTCGCGCAACGGCGGCGCGCCCGCGGTCCACACCGGATCGATCAGCGCCGCTATCGCAATCAGGATCGCGAGGGCGCGCACGGTGATGCGCATGTTCATTGCCGCGGTCTCAGTTCATCCGCGAGCCGGCCGGCCAGCGGATCGAGAACATTGAGACGCAGGCCCACGGCGGCCGATGATGACGGCAGCGACTTCAGCGCGTGCGCCGTGAGCACCTGCATCGCCGCCCGGGCCGCGGCCTGGCGGGCGTTGCCGGTCGCCGCCGACGCGAGCACCACCGCGGCGTTCTGCAGATCGACGGACGAGGGATCGATCGCCGCCATCCGGGCCGCCAGCGCCGCATTCAGGTTGAGCCCGGAGGCCAGCTCGCGCATGACGCGCCGCTGGGCCTCGATCGAGCCGGCCGGAACAGATGTCTGTCGATCGCGCGTCCACGACTGCGCCTCGCGCCGCTCGCCGGTCAGCCGGCGCGTGGCGTCAATGCGCGATCGGTCCGGCAGCGTGCGGAGGAAGTAGCGCCGGCGATCGAGCGCGCGCTCGAGGTGGGCGAGCGCCTCTCGTTCGAAGACCAGCGCCTCCGTCAGGCGGCCGTCGTTGAGCTGTGCCTCGGCCCGCGACATCGCGTTGATCGCCCGCAGCATTTCGGCACGGCCGCTGTTCTCCAGGCGGCCTTCGGCCACCTCGTGCGAGTGCGCGGCCTCCTCGACTTCATCCTGGATCTCGCCGCCGCCGAGGAAGACCACTTCGGCGCGCACCATCCGCTGTTCCATACCGATAAATCGCGACTGTTCCAGACCTTCGCCAAGGCTTCGGCTAGGCAGGCTCTTGCCGGACGAGGCCATCAGCTGCTCGGTCTTGTAGATCACCATCTGCTGGCTGATGGCGTACTTTTTGTCTTCCGATGGCAGCGCGAAGCCGGCATCGGCGATCTCCGCGTTCTTGCCGATTTCGATCAGGTACTGATCGGATTGCGACGGCGTTCCCTGCGGATTGGTGTCGCGCGCGATCGCCCGGTAGACGAGGATGTCGCCGTCGTTCAGGCCAAGCGTGTCGAGCGCGAGGTCCGCGCGGCCACGCCACTCGCGCTCGTTGCGGCGCTCGAGACGCAGCGGCACTTCACCTTCGGTGAACGCCACGCTCTCGCCTCCACCCGACGCCCTGGTAAACCGCAACGACAGCGATGACAGGCCGAGATCGTCGCCACTCTGGATGCTGATCGCGACCTGGCCCTTCGGCACCGAAAAGGCGGTGTCCTTCCCAGGTGTAACGATGCGAAGGGACGGGGGGAGGTCAGGGACCACGATCACGGAGAGGAATCGCGATTCGGACGCGTCACCTGTGGCGATCTCGATCGCGGCCGATTCGGTCGCAATCCAGTCGCGGCGAGCGGCCGGGATCTGAACGCGGCTGCCGGCGATCACCGAGATCTGCACCGGATCGCGAAGTGTCTCGGCCTGCCGCTTCGTATACGCAGGCGGGACGACCCGCACCTCGAACGATCCGGCAGCGACGCCCGCCCCTTGATCGACCGGGGCACCGGCAACTAAGCCTGGAAGCGATTCGGTCCCGAGCCCCATCAGGATCGCGCATCCGATCAACACGATGGTGGCGACGGCTACCGGTTGGCGAAGCGGTACGGT
>JAYWEJ010000119.1:0-4682 GCA_043779345.1 Acidimicrobiia bacterium
AAAAGCGAATATAATCGCGGACGACGTGGTGGCCACTTCTCCAATGCTCTTCGACCTCGGTCGCTCGCCCACCACTCGCGATATCGCTCAGCTCGTCAGGGATGGCGGTGTTGCCGCCTTGCCGGGTGCGAAGCGGCGCGGCGATGCAGCCACCTACCAGGAAGTCCGCTGCCGCTCGGCGCTCAACCGCGTCAAGGGCAAGGCCTACATGCAGTGGAGCCTCAATCCCTATCGCGGCTGCACCCATGGCTGTCACTACTGCTTCGCGCGGCGATACCACTCGCACCTCGAGCTCGGCGCCGGCGATCAATTCGCGTCGGTGATCTTCGTCAAGACCAACTTCGTCGAGGTGCTACGCCGCGAGCTCGATCGCCCTTCGTGGAAGAAAGACAGCATTGGCTTCGGCACCGCGACCGATCCGTATCAACCAATCGAAGGCACTTACAAGATCTCGCGCGGGGTGATCGAAGCTCTGTGCGATGCGGCGACGCCGGTCGGCATCGTCACCAAGGGGCCAATGGTGGTGCGGGACATCGACGTGTTGCAGGCATTGTCGGCGGTGGCGACGTGTCGCGTACACATGAGCGTGCCGACGGTGGACGAAGACGCGTGGGACAAACTCGAGCCCGGCGTCGCGCATCCGATGCAGCGCTTGAAGGCGGTCCGGCAGCTCGTTGACGCGGGCATCGACTGCGGCGTGCTGATGGCGCCGATCGTCCCTGGGTTCTCGACGCACCCCGCCAAGCTCGAGCGGACCGTCAAGGCCATCGCCGATTCGGGGGCCACCTCGATTGGCGCGATGGTGATGCACATGGACGGCGGCACCAAGGAGCACTTCATGGCGCTGCTGCAGCGCGAATACCCCGACATGGTGCCGATGTACGAATCGCTCTACGCGAGCCGCTACGTCAAGAAAGACTACGAGAAGCGCGTGCAGGACGTCGTTTCGCTGATGCGCCAGCGCTACGGCGTTCATCAGCGCGGCACGAAAAAATCTAAGAGCCGCCTTGAATCAGAAGAGCAAGTAGACCTGCTATGACGGCGGCGCGCGGCACCAGCGCGTCGATCTCGACGTGCTCGTGAAGCGCGTGGGCGCCGTCGCCGATGGCGCCGAAGCCGTCGAGCGTCGGCACGCCAATCGCCGCGGTGAAATTGCCGTCGGAGCCGCCGCCGGCACTCCCCTCCTCCAGCGTGACACCCATGTCAGCGGCGACGTCCTTGGCCTGATTGAACAGCTTCGCGACGGCCGACGTGCGTTCGAGCGGCGGGCGGTCGAAGCCGCCGGCCACTTCGAGCGTCGCGCCGGGGAGCTGCGCCGTCAGCGCCCGCATCGCGCGCTGCACGCGATCGGCATCCGCGCGGGTGATGGCGCGCGCGTCGATGGTGGCGCGCGCTTCGGCGGGCACGACGTTGACACGGGTGCCGCCGGAGACGATGCCGGCCGTCAGCGTGACGCCGTTCGCGGGATCCTGGAGGTTGTCCAGGGCGATGATCTGGCGCGCCAGCTCGCGGATGGCGCTGACGCCTTTGCCCGGATCGAGACCGGCGTGCGCGGAGACGCCACGCGCGATCATCTCGAACTGCCCGACGCCCTTGCGGCTGGTCTTGAGCGCGCCGCCCGGCAACGACGGCTCGAACACCAGCACGGAGGCGCTCTTGGTGGCTTCGGCCTCGATCAACGCGCGCGAGGTCTTGCTGCCGACCTCTTCGTCGGTGGTCCACAACATCACGATTCGGCAATCAGCGAGCGCGCCGCGATCGATCAGCGCGCGCGTCGCGAGCATCGCGAGGCCGATGCCCGCTTTCATGTCGAACACGCCGGGGCCGTACAGCTTTCCGCCTTCGCGCTTGAGCGGCATCCGCTCGAGTTGGCCGACCGGCCACACCGTGTCGAAGTGACCGAGCAGCAGGACCTGGCGGGCGCCGGCGCCGAAGCCGGCGCGCAAGTGATCCCCGGCGGCCGCCGACGGCACGCGCGTGATCACGCCGCCCATCGCTTCGAGCCGCGAGGCCAGCTCCGCGCCGCAGCGGTTGACCGCGGCGCGATCGTCGCTCGGCGATTCGATCGCGACCAGCGACTCGATCAGCTCCAGCAGCCAATCGTGGTTCTCGAGGCAGTAGTCGAGGAAGGACTGCAAGCAGCCCTATAATAGTTCCGTGCTTCGCTTGTGCTCGATTGCCGTGTTGAGCTGGTGTGTCGCGACGGCCGCCTCCGCGCAGACGCCACAGCCATTTCCGCGGCCCAATTCGCAGAAGCCGGCGCAACCACCGCCGTCGACAGTGCCAAACGCACCGGCGCCGGCACCTCAAGCACCCGCACCCAAGACCCCCCAGGCACCCTTGGCCCCCCAGACCGCTGGTGCTCCAACGGAGGCAATGCTGGGGGCCCCGATCTATCCATCAGCGGTGTTTCTGACGTCCTACGACGCCGGCCGCGGGCAGCGGTTCTACATCTTCGGCAGCACCATCCCGTACGCCGAGCTCGTCGCGTATTACAAGACCGTGTTGAAGACGAAGGGCGATGAACTCTTCGAAGCGCCGCCGACGCACCAGTTCGAGACGGCGAGGTTCCGCGACGAATCGATGGCGTTCGCGCCGAGCGTGACGATTAAGGACTACACCTACGGAGGGTCGGCCGGGTATCCCAACCCGAAGAGGGACGGGACGCCGGCCCGCTTCCCCAGCGTCATTCAGATCGTGCCGGCTCCGCGCTGACGTAGATCTCGCCGGTCTTTCTAAACTCGACCGACTTCTCTTCCATTCCCTTCGCGGCTTCGGCGCGCACCTGCTGCGTCAGCTCCATGCTGCAGAACTTCGGCCCGCACATCGAGCAGAAGTGCGCGACCTTGGCGCCGTCGGCCGGCAGCGTCTCGTCGTGATACGCGCGGGCCGTGACCGGATCCAGCGACAGGTTGAACTGATCTTCCCAGCGGAACTCGAACCGCGCCTTTGACAGCGCATCGTCCCAGGCGCGGGCGCGCGGGTGGCCCTTCGCAAGATCGGCGGCATGGGCCGCGATCTTGTAGGCGATCACGCCGGCTTTCACGTCATCACGATTCGGCAGGCCGAGATGTTCCTTCGGCGTGACGTAGCACAGCATCGCGGTGCCGTACCAGCCGATCATCGCCGCGCCGATCGCGGAGGTGATGTGATCGTAGCCGGGCGCCACGTCGGTGGTCAGCGGTCCGAGCGTGTAGAACGGCGCTTCGCTGCACCACTCGAGCTGCTTCTCCATGTTCTCGCGAATCAGGTGCATCGGCACGTGGCCGGGGCCCTCGTTCATCACCTGCACGTCGTACTCCCACGCGATCTTCGTCAGCTCGCCCTGCGTCTTCAGCTCGGCGAACTGCGGCTCGTCGTTGGCGTCGGCGATCGATCCGGGGCGCAAGCCATCGCCCAGTGAGAACGACACGTCGTAGGCCTTCATGATTTCGCAGATCTCGCGGAAGTGCGTGTAGGTGAAGTTTTCCTGGTGATGCGCGAGGCACCACTTGGCGAGGATCGAGCCGCCGCGCGACACGATGCCGGTCAACCGCTTCGCTGTCATTGGGATGTAGCGCAGCAGCACGCCGGCATGCACGGTGAAGTAGTCAACGCCCTGCTCGGCCTGCTCGATCAAGGTGTCGCGGTAGATCGCCCACGTCAGGTCTTCCGGGCGGCCGCCGGCTTTCTCGAGCGCCTGGTAGATCGGCACGGTGCCGATCGGCACCGGCGAGTTGCGCAGAATCCACTCGCGCGTTTCGTGGATGTTCTTGCCGGTCGACAAATCCATCACCGTGTCGGCGCCCCACAGCGTCGACCAGCGCAGCTTCTCGACCTCCTCCTCGATCGACGACGAGACGACGGAGTTGCCGATGTTGGCGTTGATCTTCACCAGGAAGTTGCGGCCGATGATCATCGGCTCGAGCTCGGGGTGATTGATGTTCGCCGGAATGATGGCGCGGCCGCGTGCGACTTCATCGCGCACGAAATCCGCCGGCAGCCCTTCGCGGGTGGCGATGAACTGCATCTCCGGCGTGATCTCGCCTCGGCGCGCGTAATGCAGCTGGGTCACGTTCTTGCCGGCCTTCGAGTCGGCGCGGCGGTGCGCCAGCCACGGCCCGCGCAGCTTCGGCAGGCCCTGCCGGGGATCGTGTCCCTGCGGCCCGCTGGTGTCGTAGAGCCGAACGTTCGGCTCGCCGCCGCCGAGCGCGACCTCGCGAACCGGCACGCGCACATCGACGCGGCCGTGCGGCGTCTCGACGAAGGCTTCGTCGAACACTTTTGTTGAATTGGGGAACGCCTCGGCAAACGTATTGGCCGTGGGCACCGGTGTGGACTTCGACATCGCCGCTCTCCCTCCGCCGGTCTGAACCGGATCAGGTTCCAGGGTGTTTCTCAACCCGCGCCGTAGCCGCTACGTGATTGAGCGGCGAAGGCGGGATACCCCTGGCGGTAAGCTTTGATGATACCCCGTGCCGCCGCTACTGCCCGTTGATTCCGCGCTCGACGACATCCGCGCCGCGCTCGATCGTCACCGCGCCGCCGTGCTCACCGCCGCGCCGGGCGCCGGAAAAACGACACGAGTGCCGCCGGCGCTGGTCGATCGCGGACGGGTATTGCTGCTGCAGCCGAGACGGGTCGCGGCGCGCGCGATGGCGCGACGGATCGCGAACGAACGCGGCTGGACGGTTGGTACTGAA
>JAYWEJ010000120.1:0-4679 GCA_043779345.1 Acidimicrobiia bacterium
GATGACGTGCGCGAAGTGTGGAGCCTCAGAGGCGCGTGTGACCCACGTGGCCGCTCGCTCAGTCCCCTTGGTTCTGTTTGTGGAGTGTCAGAGCTGCCGAGAGCGTTGGCAGATCGACCGTGAGATTCCGTACTTACGCCCGAAGCCAGACCGTCGCAAGGGGCCGCGCGATACTTCGCCTTCCGCTTGCGTGTAGAGGATGCTGATAGCTACGCGGTGGCCCAACGCTTGACGGTCTCGACGACCACGTCGGGCGGTGCGGGCTTGCGGATCACCTCCGTGAACAGCTCGCCGAGCGGCGCCTGTGGCGCTCTGGCGGTGTAGGCGATCAGGCGCGTTTCCTTCAGCTCGTCGATCGCCTTGATCACCCGCGCTGCCTCGATGCCGTTGAGCACCGGCATCTGCACGTCCATCACGATCACCGACGGCTGGATCTCGTATGCGGCAATCACGGCCTCGAGCCCGTTGCTCGCGGTCCGCACGGTGAAGCCGGCATTCTCGAGAAGTCCCCGCAGCAATTCGCGGCTGTCATGGTAGTCATCGACCAGCAGCACCGCGATGCCGAGCGGTGCCTCTCCCGATCCTCGCGCGGAGCCGTCGAGGTCGTTGGCCAGTCGTTCGGCGGCAAGGGAATGTTCTCGAGCACCGAGGCACAGCAGTCGCGCCGTCGCGACATCGTCGGCGCTGCGTAGCAACTGCGCCTGGAGTGCTTGTGTGAGCAGGTCTCCAGCCGACGAGTCGTGCTCGGACCATGCCGTGCGCGATTGTTCTAACGACGACTCCGCCGAGGCGAGAAGCTTGCGGACGTCGCCTTCGTGCTTGGTCGCCTTCGCGACCAGCCGCCGCGCCCCATCTCTGACGCGAGCCATCTGTTCGAGGGAAAACTGTGCTGCCATTGGTTGACCATTCGTCTGACCTGCCGCAATTCCAAAGACTGACCGTCCTGGTGGCCCTAGCAGCAATTTGAAACATATGTATCTTACAGTACATTGTAAGGTATCGTACGGTCTGGACCGGGCATCGGATGACCACCTCATCCGTCGGTTCGCTTTCCTCGACGCTCCTGACGCGAAGTCAGGATCGCTCTCGGAGGAGGCACTTATGGGTAACGCGCGCATCGCTGTTGCAATCGCTACTCGTCAATTGCCCGACGGCACGCCGCTTCGTAATCGGCTGCTCGCGGCTTTGCCTCACGACGTCTACGCGGCCGTCGCCAAGGACATCCGCATGGTCACGGTGGAGGTCGGGGTCACGCTGCTGGCAAACGGCGTCACCACCGACCACGTCTACTTTCCGAACAGCGGCGTCTATTCGGTGACGAATGAAATGCGTGATGGCGCCGTGGTCGAAGTGGCGACGGTCGGGTTCGAAGGGATGCTCGGCGTGAACGTGTTCATGGGAGACATGCTCAATGCCGGGCGATCGATGCTGCAGGTTCCGAACGGCCCGCTGCCGAAATTGGCGGTCGGCCGTTTCCTGAAGCTGGTCGCGGAACCGGGCCCGTTCCGGACGGCGGTCAGTCGCTATGCGCAGGCGAACATGCTGCAGTTGATGCAGGGCACGGCCTGCAACGCACTGCACTCGCTGGAACAGCGCTGCTGCCGGTGGCTCCTGCAGTGCCACGACCGCGTCGACGACGACGAATTCCTGCTGAAGCATGAAATCCTGGCGATCATGCTCGGCGCCACCCGGCCGCGGGTGACCAAAGTCCTCGGCGTGCTGCAGGCGGGTGGCTCGATCGCGACGCGCTACGCGCGCATTCGCGTGCTCGATCGGAAGAAACTCCAACGCACCTCCTGCGAATGCTACGAGGTCATCGCCGCCCACTTCAAACGAATCGGCGTTTAGCGTCGGCGACGCGACTGCCGTCGAGTCAACGCGATCATCTCCGGCCGGCGCTTCAAGGCGGCACGCACGGCCGCGCGGAGATCGTCGAGTGCCACGGATTCGATCAGCCGCTTCCAGACGATCCTCCGGGACTTCGTCATGACGCCGCGGGCGCGGCCGGCGCCCCGCAGCACCTCGAGCGCCTCGTCTCGCCACAGCAGCTTCGCAATCGATATCGGGTCACGCTTCGGATTGAGCTGCGCGTCACGAACGACGCGAAGCGCCAGGCGATCGCCGGCGTCGAAGACGGCAATCTGTCCCCACCACTCGGGTGCTCCGGCCTTCGCCAACGCCTTCTCCGGCGCCACCAGCCAGGCGCGATCGACGACTTTTGAGTAAATGCGGCACTGGTTCGGGAAGCGCGCCAGCGTGTCGGATGGACTCTTGATCTCGTAGCCGCTGAGCTCGCCGTTGACCGCGGCCACGTCAACGCGAACATCGCCCTGGCAGAGACCGAGCTCCTCCAGCACCCGGGTATCGGTGCCCTGGTGGAGCTCGTCGAGATACTCGCGCAGCAGGGCGCGCACGTCGGGATCGACCGCGCGGCGGGCGCTGGCTTTGCGCCCGATGAAGATGGAGGCCGGCGACGTCATGCCGATCGTGGTATCGGCCGACGCCGCCGGTTCGATTAGGAACGCTACTTCACCGCCGTCGTCTTGTAGCGGGCCGAATTCTCCGCCACATGCCTGACGCTCTCGATCAGGTGATCGACTTCAGAGGCATGTTGTAGATATGCGTGGCCGGCGCTTCGAGCTTGCCGGCGGCAAACGTTGGAACTGGGAGGGTTTGAGCGAACAGGGTGGCGGGAATGAGGGCCGCTGCGACGATCAAGACCAGACAGCGGACACGACAGGAACAGGCGAAATAAGTGCGATCCATTGGTTTGGGATGATAGAAAATCGCCACTGAAAGAGCAAAGCCTATGAGCGCTCGACTCGCGGTGTTGGTTGTCTCTCTATGTCTTTCGCCGGCTGACACCGTCGCGCAGGCGCCCGCCGACCTGACGCGGCAACAGCGCGAGTTGCTGAGTGCCCTGGTCACAGCTGTCGATCGATCGACAGCTCCGTCTTCAGGCGACCACGAATGGCAAACACATGCGCTCCGCGCGTCGGACGGGTCGCACTACCTGGCCATCTCGGTCACGCCAGGCGCCGCGGTGCTTGCCGACCGCCCAGTACTCATTTACGTTCGTCTCGCCACCACACCGGTCAGCGGCGAGACGACCGCAGCCGAACGGTCCCTGGTCCGCGAATGGTTGCAGGGCTCGCGCACCGATCCGAGGTTGCTGCCGCGCCGCGGCGGCATGGCGATCGGCGAGATGCCGGTCATGGGCGCCGGCGGCATTGCGGCGCGCGGCGCCGCCGCGGCCGGGTCCGCCGATCTCCAAACGATGGCGATGCAGCGTGAGCGCGCGCGACAGCGGAAGGAAGATGAAGAGAAGCGCCGTCGCGAGAGCCTCGAGAGCGCCGCCGCGGCCGCGACCGATCGATTCCCGTTCGAGGATTTCGAGGTTGGACTTCCCAGCACGTTTGCGGACGGCACGCGCGCGATTCAACGCGCGCTGACAGCGGGGCCAGGCACCTATGACCTGGTCGTCGCATGGGCCGACGCCGGTCAGTCCGCGGCCAAGGCCACCGTGCACGTCGCTCGCCAGAGCCTGCAACTCGCGCCGGCCAGAAACGAATTCGGCCTGAGTAGCGTGATCGTTGCCGATCAGATCGGCGTGCGGCAGGTTCCGTACAGCGCGCTGGAACAGCGCGCCCATCCGTACGCAATCGGCGCGACCGAGATCCTGCCGGCCCGCGACGCGGTGTTCACGCCGGCGGAGCGAATCGCCGTGGCCTTCCAAATCATCAACCCGATGGCGTCACCGTCGGGCAAGCCGGACGTCCGCGTCGAGCTGCGGATCGCGCGGTTCACGGGCATGCGGGAGGAGCCGCTCGCGGCGCTATCACCGCTGACGTACAACGACAGCACGCTGCCGGCGGAGTTCGACGTCCGCCTCGGCCACCCGCTGATCGCGGCCCTGTCGGCGCCACTCGCAACCGTACCGCGGGGTCAGTACCGCTTGCTCATCACCGCAGAAGATCGCGTGTCGGGAAGCATCGTCAGCGGCAAAGCGGACTTCAGTGTCGTCGGTACGCCTGCAAGCCTGCTGGCCGAGGCGCCGCCGCTCGGCCCGCGGTTCGACGTCGCCGACGTGCTGCAAGTGCCGATCGTGACGGCGCTCGTCGATCGGCTGGCACCGTCCGCCCATTCGTCGCCGGCGCTTGCCAAGGCGCTTGATGCGGCCCGTGCAGGCAGGTTCACCGATTTACTGATCGAGGATGCAGTACCGGAGGCCGAACGCGGCGTGCGTGCGGCGCTCACCGGCCTGGGCCTGCTGTCGGTCGGCGATCTTGGCGCGATCGCGCAGTTCGAACGGGCGCTGCAGCTGGGGTCCGATCCGGCGCCGCTCCAGTTCCTGGTCGGCGCCGCCCGGGCGCTGCAGCAACGCGATCCCGATGCCGTCGCCGCATGGCAGTCGATACGTGATGCCGTCGTGCCGAAGGCGACCATCGACAGGCAGATCGCCGAGGCGTATCTGCGCCGCAGGGACTTTGCGCGAGCGGCAGCGGCCATCGGCGGCAGCGAGGCCGTGGGCCAGGACGCGGCCGCCACGCGAACGCTGGCAGCCACGCGCATCGCGACCCGCCGCGAGGCTGAGGCGGTCGCGGCGCTGGACGCGCTGCTGGTCCGCCGTCCCGATGATCCGGCCGCGCGGTGGCTGCTGTTGCATGCGCTGTTCGCGG
>JAYWEJ010000121.1:0-11090 GCA_043779345.1 Acidimicrobiia bacterium
AGGACTTTGCTGCCGTACTTGTCGCCGACGCGGCCCCACAGCGGCGCGCTGATCGCGGTGACGGCGGGCGTGGCACCGAGGGTCAGCCCGGTCCACATCGCGATCTCGCCGACGTCGGTCGTGCCGAGCTCGGCGATGTAGAGAGGAAGAAACGGCATCACCAGCGTGAAGCCGGTGAAGCCGACGCCGCCGGCGGTCGCGGCTGCGAGAATGTTGCGTCGACTCTGGCGTTGGTCCAAGAAGAGAAAACTAGAAACGAATCTTAACCGACGGGCCGGGATACACCTGGATGCTGTCGATGAAGCGCACGCGATGCGGATTGGTCTGCATCACGATCGAGCTGGTGCGGATGCCGGCGCCGAAGAACTGGATGCCTTTCATCAGCGAGCCATCGGTCACGCCCGTCGCCGCAAAGACAATGTCCTTGCCGCATGCGAGATCTTCCGACTTGTAGATCTTCTTGAAGTCCTTGATGCCCATGGCGCGGCAGCGCTCTTCGTCTTCAGGCTTGGCAATCTTGAGTCGCGCGAAAATTTCGCCGTTCAGGCAGCGCATGGCGGCGGCGGTCAGGACACCTTCAGGCGCGCCTCCAGTGCCCATCAACGCGTGGACACCAGTGCCAGACACCGCAGCGGCAATGCCCGCCGACAAGTCGCCATCGCCGATCAGGCGAATGCGGGCGCCCGTGGCGCGAATGTCGGCGATCAGTTTTTCGTGCCGCGGCCGATCAAGCACGACGATCGTCAGCTCGTCGACCTGGCGGCCGAGGCTGCGGGCGATGGCGCGCAGGTTTTCGCGGACCGGCGCATCGATGTCCACCAGGTGTTTCGACGTCGGGCCGACGACGAGCTTTTCCATGTAGAGGTCGGGCGCGTGCAGCAGCCCGCCCTTCTCGGATGCGGCGAGCACCGCAATCGCGTTCGGCGCGCCGGTGGCGCACAGGTTCGTGCCCTCCAGGGGATCGACGGCGATGTCGACCTCGTCGAACTTGCGCTGCGACCTGTCCTTCTGCGCCATGCCGACTTTTTCACCAATGTAAAGCATCGGTGCTTCGTCGCGCTCACCTTCGCCGATGACGATGGTGCCGTCGATCGGCACGGTGTCCATCTCACGGCGCATCGCCTCGACCGCGACCTGGTCGGACCCGTTGCGATCGCCCTGGCCCATGGTGTGGGCGCAGGCAATGGCGGCTTGTTCGGTGACGCGGAGGAACTCTAGGGAAAGATCTGATTCCATGGGAAGCAATAAATTATGGCACGAGACGGACTTTCGCCGCCGCTCCCCGGGCCAGCTTGAGCGTGGCCGCGGCGTCGCCGGCGTTGACGGCGACCTCGAGGTGATCGGTACTGCCGAAGAGTGCGCACAACTCGCCGGCCGGCGCATCCGCGTAGGTGGCGACGAGGCGCGGGATCTCCCGGCTGCCGACGACGACGGCGATCGACCCGCCGCCGGCGAACTGTTCGAACGAGCGGCGATCGATGTTCGTGATCAGGTTCCCGAATCGATCGACGCGCACCACCTCGCCGCTCAGTTCCGTCCCCGACACCGCGGGCCGCGGCAGATCGATCGTCTGATAGTCCTTAATGCTCTTGCCGAGCGCGACGATCGCGATGCCCCTGGCGAGGAACCCCGCCGCCGGCGCGAATCGATCGCGCCCTTCGAACGTGCGGCTGACGGTGGGCCGCGCATACTTGCGCTCGGTCAGCTCGACGACCTTCTTCGGCGGCGACTCGTGGAACACCGCCGTCAGCACGCCGTTGTCCGGCGCGACGAAGCGGTAGTCACCAATGTCGGCGGCGATGCCGCGCCGCGCCGATCCCACGCCTGGATCGACGACGACGAGGAAGACGGTGCCGGCCGGGAAATACCGGTAGCAGGCGGCGAGCTCGAGCGCCCCGGCGAGCACGTCGTGCGCCGGAATGTCGTGGCCGATGTCGACGAGCGTCGCGTCGGGACATACGCTCAGCACGACACCTTTCAGGGTGCCCGCGTAATGATCGCGTGTGCCGAAATCTGTGAGGAAGGCGACCGTCGGCCGGGCCACTACCGCTTGGCGGGCTTCCGGAACAGCATCTCGCGCATCCTGCTCTTCATCAGGAAAGAGTCCATGACGCGAAGATCCTTGAACAGCTTGATGATGTCGCCGTTCAGCAGGCTGCGCTGGCGGGGGCGCGAGGCTGGATAGGTCCGATACTTCAGCGTCGATTCATCGACGACGACGTATTTCGTGTAGATCGGCTCGCGCTGATCCGCCGTGCTGAAAAATCCGAGCAGGCAGCCGTCCGGTCGCAGCAGCGCCGAGAGCGCGGTGGCGAGTGCCTGCGCGGCCGGCCGATCGACATAGTCGATCAGGTCCCAGCAGAGGATGCCGTCAACGGTGCCAGGCGCTTCCTTGAAGCGCTTCGCGAAAAACTCGGGAAGCTGATCGATCGTGTTGTCCTTGACGTGGCGATCGATGTCCTTGGCGAGGTCTTCGACGCGCATCCGGCAGCCGAGGTGCTCGCCAAAGAACGTGACGTTGCTCCCGACGACCGGACCGAGATCGAGCAGGAGCGGATTGTCGCTGGACTGCAGGCCGGCGAGGAGCTTGTGCAGCGCCTTGGTCGGATACGAAGCCTCCGCCACGTTCGTGACGGACGTATCGGCAGCTGCGCCGGCCTCCGCGTCCCGGCGCGGCCCAAGCATCCCGAAAAGGTCCGTCAACGAACGAGTGGCGTCGGCCATGGTCTCGAGAAGTTAGGCGCCCACCCTCTGGCCCTGTTGCTGTTGGTTCTGCTGCGGGTTCTGATTCGGCTGCTGCGGCGCAGTGGCCGGCTTCTGCTGACCCTGAGCCGGCTGCGGCTGCGGCTGCGCCTTCTGTCCCTGGCGCTGCATGTCGACGCTGCCGCGGAAATGCGCGCCTTCGGCGATCGCGACGCGGGGCGAGGCGATGTCGCCGTCGACCGAGCCATTGTCGCGAATGTCGACCTTTTCCGAGGCGGTGACGTTGCCCGTCACTTCACCCAGGACGACCACTGACTTCGCAAACACTTCGGCCTTGATCTTCCCGTTCGGCCCGATGGTGAGAACGTTGTCCTTGAGATCAATCCGGCCTTCAACGTGTCCCTCGATCGTGAGGTCTTCGCTGCCGCTCAACTCACCCTTGATCACGACTGATTTCCCGATATTCACCATGTCCCTCCCAAGCATCTGCATTTGGGCACGAGGCTCACCCGCCGACGGCGCTGCCGCGGCAGGCGCAATAGGCGCAGCCACCGGAGAAGAGCCCGGAGGTGCAGCCGGTTTGACCGACTCGTCACGCTTCCACATCGCTGAAACCTCCCCCTCTACTGGAAATCCGGCAGAAGGTGCCAATTTGGAAACCCGGGGAGTGGGCTTCGGGTTGAAGTGCAGCCAGTATAGAAGCCCCTTTAAACGGTTGTCTAGTCCTTTTATTGCTGTGACTTAGGAGGAGTGTTACGATCAGCATTTCACCCCATCCCTTACCGAATGCGTATCTACCTGGACCATAACGCGACAACGCCGCTGGACCCTCTGGTCGCCGATCGGATGGCCCAGGCAATGCGCGACGTGTGGGGCAACGCGTCCAGCGTTCACCATTTCGGTCAACAGGCCAAAGCCGCCCTCGACGAAGCCCGGGGCGCCGTCGGGGCGTTGATCGGCGGCGACGCCTCCGAAATCGTCTTCACGGCCGGCGGAACCGAAAGTGACAACCTCGCGATTCGCGGCGCGGCCGAAGCGATCGAGCCGTCGGGGCGAAAACACCTCGTCACCAGCGCGATCGAGCACGAGGCCGTGCTCAACACGATGAAGGCGCTCGCGCGACACGGCTGGCGCGTCACGATCGTCCCCGTCGATGTCAGCGGCATCGTCTCGATCGATCGCATGCGCGAGGCGATCACCGACGACACCGCGCTGGTGTCGGTGATGCAGGCGAACAACGAAATCGGCACGATCCAGCCGATCGCCGACATCGCCGCGCTCGCGCACGAACGCGGCGCGCTGTTTCATACCGACGCGGTGCAGAGCGCGGGCAAGATCGCCATTGACGTGCGCGCGCTCGGCGTCGATCTGCTGACGATCGCGGGCCACAAGTTCTACGGCCCGAAGGGAACGGGCGCGCTGTGGATGAAGCGCGGCGTGCGTCTCGTCTCCCCTATGACCGGCGGCAAGCAGGAGCGCAATCGCCGCGCTGGGACCGAGAATGTGCCGGCGCTCGTCGGACTCGGCGTCGCCGCGGCCGTCGCGCAGAAGAAAATGGCCACCGAAGCGCCGCGGCTCGGCGCGCTGCGCGACCGGCTCGAGGCCGGCGTGCTGGCGAAGGTATCGGGCACCGAACGCAACGGCGCCGCGTCACCGCGCGTGCCGAACACCAGCAACATCAGCATCGATCGCGTGGAAGCGGAGTCGCTGCTGATCGGATTGGATCTCGCGGGCATCGCGGTCTCGTCGGGCTCGGCCTGTTCGTCAGGCACGCTCGAGCCGTCGCACGTGCTGAAGGCGATGGGCCTCCCCCATGGAAGAACACTTGGGTCGCTCCGCTTCAGCTTAGGCTCCGAGAACACGGAGGCTCATGTGGACCGTGTCCTCGCTGTGCTGCCACCACTAGTCGACAAACTGCGCAGCCTGACGACGGTCGGCGGAAGAAAATAACTTGCGGATAGTCGTCGCGATGTCCGGCGGCGTGGATTCGTCCGTGGCCGCGGCCCTGCTGGCCGAGCAGGGTCATGACGTCATCGGTGTGTCGATGCAGCTCTACGACAACAGCCAGGTCACCGATTCGGGCCAGCGCGCGTTCGGGACCTGCTGCACGATCGACGACCTTTACGACGCGCGCCGCGTCGCCGCCACCATCGGCATTCCGCATTACATCGTCAACTTCGAGTCGCAGTTCGGCGAGCACGTGATCGCGAACTTCGTGCGCGAGTACGTGCACGGCCGCACGCCGATTCCCTGCTCGCACTGCAACAGCGACCTGAAGTTCGCAGAGCTGCTGGATCGCGCCAAGGCGTACGACGCCGAGCAGCTCGCGACCGGGCACTACGCGCGCATCGAGCGCGACGCCGACGGCCGCTATCACCTCTATCGCGGCGCCGACAATTCGAAGGACCAGACCTATTTCCTGTTTTCACTGACCCAGGAGCAGCTGTCGCGCGCCGCGTTCCCGGTCGGGCACCTCGATAAGCCCGCGGTCCGGGCGCACGCGGAGCGGTTGAAGCTGCACGTCACGCAGAAGCCGGACAGCCAGGAGATCTGCTTCGTGCCGGACGGCGACTACGCGTCCTTCGTCGAGCGCAAGGCGCCCGACGCGACCAGGCCGGGCACGGTGATCGACAACGACGGCCGCGTCCTCGGCACCCACGCCGGCGTGCATCGATTCACGATCGGCCAGCGCAAGGGGCTGGGGCTGTCATCGAGCGAACCGCTTTACGTGCTCGCAATCAAGCCGGACTCCGCGCAAGTGGTGGTCGGATCGCGGGACCATCTTGGGCGCGCCTCGTTGAAGGCATCAGGTGTGAATTGGGTTGGCGGGAAGGCGCCGGAGGATTGGCTCAGCGTGAGCGCGCAGATCCGACATCGTCATGCAGCCGCGCCAGCGCGGGTGCGCTGCACCGGGACAGTCCGGCTAAAGCCTGGCGCCACGGTTGACTTGGAATTCGAGACGCCGCAGACGGCGATTACCCCGGGCCAGGCCGTCGTCTTCTACGACAGCGACGAGGTCCTCGGCGGCGGATGGATCGATTGAACGTAGGGGCGGGTCTTCAGACCCGCCCGCGCAGGCGGGACTAAAGTCCCGCCTCTACGGCCTCGAGGCTCTCGTGTAGTGTTCCCGACAGAAAGCGCTCCGCATCAATCGCGGCCATGCAACCGGATCCGGCCGCGGTGACGGCCTGCCGGTAGACGTGATCCTGCACGTCGCCGGCGGCGAAAACGCCGATCACGCTGGTGCGCGATCCGTCGTGGGTCTTGAGATACCCGTTGTCGTGCATCGCCAGCTGGCCCTTGAAGAGGGCGGTGTTGGGGGTGTGTCCGATGCCGATGAACACGCCATCGACGGCCAGCTCGCTCTTCGCACCGGTCAGCGTGTCGCGCAGCACCAGCGACGTGACCTTTCCCTGATCGAGGTCCTTGATGTCGATGACCTCGGTGTTCCAGATGAACGAGATGTTCGGCGTCGACAGCGCCTTGTCCTGCATCACCTTCGACGCGCGCAGCGCGTCGCGGCGATGGATGACCGTCACCGTGGTCGCAAGCTTCGACAGGTAGATCGCCTCTTCCATCGCGGTGTCGCCGCCGCCGACGACGGCGACCGGCAGGCCCTTGAAGAAGAAGCCGTCGCAGGTCGCGCACGTCGAGACGCCGCGGCCCGACAGCTTCTTGTCGACGCCGAGGTCGAGCCACTTCGCCGATGCGCCGGTCGCGACGATCAGCGCGTCCGCCGTGTAGCGGGTCTTGTCGACGGTGATTGTGAATGGGCGCTGCGACAGCTCGACCGACGACACGTCGCCCTGGATGATCTCGGCGCCGAATCGCTCGGCCTGCACGCGCAGCTCCTGCATCAGGTCGGGGCCCATGATGCCATCGCGATAACCGGGCCAGTTCTCGACCATCGTGGTCAGCATCAACTGGCCGCCGGCTTCGATGCCCTCGATGACGAGCGGCTTGAGGTTGGCGCGCGCCGCGTAGAGCGCGGCGGTCAGTCCGGCGGGGCCGGACCCGATGATGATGACCTGGCGCTCAGCAGGAGAAACTGTGCTCACAGGTGCTTGTCGATGATCTGCGCGAGACGGTCCTTGGTCTCGAGGCCGACGACCGTTTCCTTGAGGTCGCCGTTCTTGAACAGCAGCAGCGTCGGAATGCCCCGCACCATGAACTTGCTCGGCGTCATCGGGTTCTCGTCGATGTCCACCTTCGCGACCGTGAGCTTGCCGGTATATTCCTCGGCGAGTTGTTCGACGATCGGCGCAATGCGGCGGCACGGCGCGCACCAGGTCGCCCAGAAATCCACGAGCACGACGCCGTTCTTCACTTCCTCGCCGAAGTTCGCGTCGGTAAACGTCTTGACCTTCTCTGATGCCATGAGTCCGCTCTACCTCTGTCTCTTTGATGCCGGTGGCTTACCGGCGTTCCGCCGCCCAAGCCGTTGGTATATTTTGACATACTCACCGGCCGAGCGATCCCACGAGAAATCGGCGCGCATGCCGTTCCTCTGCAGCCGCGCCCAGACTTTCTTGTTGGGGTAGGCGGCGAGCGCGGCGTCAATCGCCTGCATCATGGCCGCCGGATGGTAGTCGGAAAACAGGAACCCGGTCCCCTGCCCGTTTTTCGGATTGTGCGGCCGCACCGTGTCGACGAGGCCGCCGACCGCGCGCACCACCGGAACCGTTCCGTAGCGCAGGCTGTACATCTGGTTCAGGCCGCACGGCTCGAACCTCGACGGCATCAGGAAAATATCGGCGCCGCCTTCGACCAGGTGCGCGCGCCGCTCGTCGAAGCCGACGAACACGCCGATCCGATCGGGCCGCCGCCGCGCCAGCGTCGTCCACATCTCCTGGTAACGCGGCTCGCCGGTGCCGACGATCACGAACGTCGCGTTGAGCGACGCCAGGTGGCCGGCCACCGCGGCGATCAAATCGAGGCCCTTCTGATCGACCATGCGCGAGACCATGCCGATCACCGGCCGCGCCAGCAGATCGTCGGTGATCGTAAAGCCGAACGCCTCGAGCAGCGCGCGCTTCGCCGCGGCCTTGCCGTCGAGGCTGTCGGCATCGAACGGCGCCGGCAGGAACGGATCGGCGAGCGGGTTCCACTCGTCGTGATCGATCCCGTTCAGGATGCCGGCGAGCGCAGCGCGGCGGTTGCGGATCACGCCGTCCAATCCGTAGCCGTATTCGGGCCGCTGGATCTCTTCCGCGTAGGTCGGACTCACGGTGGTGACGGCGTCAGCGAAGTTGATGCCCGCCTTCATGAAACTGAGGCGGTCAAAGAACTCGAAGCCGTTCATCGTGAACTCGTCCCACCGCAGGCCAAGCCGCGGCACCCAGCTCTTCTCGAACACGCCTTGATACGCGAGGTTGTGAATCGTGAAGACCGCCGGCACCCCAAGCGCCCTGGCATAGATCGCCGCGAGCCCTCCCTGCCAGTCGTGCGCGTGAATGACGTCGAACGGACCGCCGGCCTGCGACGCCCACTCGATTGCGGCCGCCGACAGGAACGCGTAGCGAACGGCGTTGTCTGAGAAATCGCCGCCGGCGTCGTAGTAAATGCCGGCGCGATCGTAGAGCTCCGGACAATCCAGCAGCAGCACACGGACCATTGACGCAGCCTGGCCCGCCGAAGCGCCTTCGCGAAGGCGGCCGTTGAATCGATGCGCCGCCATTTCCACGGAAACCTTTGCGACGACCGGGCCGTCGGTCACGCCCCGGTAACGCGGCGTGATCAGCGTGACGTCGTGACCCAGTTTGCCGAGCGCCTTCGGCAGGGCCGTCGCGACATCGGCAAGGCCCCCCGTCTTCGAGAACGGCTGAGCCTCCGAGGCCAGCATCAGGATGCGGAGCCTGGCCTTTCCTGGAGTCACGGGTCGGCGCGGCATCTCGCTCTAGCTTATGATGGCTTCCGTGTCTGGAACTCCATCGAGTGGCTCGCGGCTGGCGCCGCGCGACGTCCTCGAACTCAAGGCCCTCGCCGAGCGGCAACCGGCGCTCGCGCCGGCGGCGACTCTCCAGATCGACTTGATAGAAGCGGTGCGGCGCGTCCAGGGACGCCTCACCACGCCGTGGATCGAGTCGTCCGTCGAAACCCTGAGGGCGCGCCTCGCCAACGGCCAGCGGCTGCTCGAATTCTCGCAAGTCGCCTTCGACTGGAACGACGTGCGCCTGCTGGTGCGCCAGGTGACCGACGTCCTGCGCCGCCACGAAGTCATCGACGCCGCCACCGCCGCGGCACTGCATTCGGTGGGCCGCAGCCCGACCCTCCCGGATGTGATGCGCGGGTGGTTCGAGCTGCAACCGGCGCTGGATATCGAGATGCTCGGCGAAGTGCTCGGCTGGGCGGCGCGGCCGTATCTGCAGCGCACCGCCGAAGTGCTGCAGCAGCGCGTCAGCCTCGAGCGCTGGGGGCGCCGGGTGTGCCCGGTGTGCTCGGCGGAACCGGAATTCTCGGTGGTCACCATGAGCGGCGATCGCCAGCTGGTATGCGGGCGCTGCCACGTGCGCTGGGCCTTCACCCCGATCGCGTGTCCGTTTTGCGGCAACGACGATCGCACGACCATCAAGTCGATGGCCACGCCCGACGGCATGTATCGCGTGATGATCTGCTCGCCGTGCGGGCGCTATATCAAGGCGCTCGATACACGGAAGGCGACCCGTCCGTTAATGCCGTATGTCGATCTGATTGCCACGTTGCCGCTGGATGCGGCCGTGATGCAGTCGCAGGCCTGACGCCTACTGCTGCTGCTGTTCGTGCTGTGGCTGCGGTTGCTGGAAATCACCCTCGAGCAGCGCCTTGGTCCGCGACGCCATCCAGTTGAACAGATGACGCGTTTCCCAGAAACGGCTCGCGTTCGTCTTCGCGCCGAGGATCACGAACGCCACCTGCTGCCCTGACTGCGGCAGGCGCAACAGCGTCGCCAGGCAATACCCCGAGCGGCTGATGAACCCGGTCTTGCCGCCGACGACGTCGATGTCGCCGCTGCGGACGATCTGGTTGGTGCTGTTGGCGGTGATGACGCGCTTGCCGACGTTGGTGCTGAACGACGTCTTGCGCATGATCCCGCTGACCCGCTCATCGGCGGAGGCATACGCAATCAGCCGCGCCAGGTCATATGCCGACGACAGGTTCTCGGCCATCAGCCCCGACGGATCCGTATAGACAGTGCTCTCGAGTCCGAGCTCCCTGGCCTTGTCGTTCATCCGCTGGATGAAGCCGTCGTAACCGAGGTACGAGGCGCGCGCCAGGGCGCGGGCCGCGGCGTTATCGGAGCCGACCAGCAGCAGGTTGAGCAGGTCGTCGGCCGTGAGCTTGAAACCATTGCGAAGGTAAGTCGTCGAGGCGCGCGACACATCGCTGCGCTCCACCGTCACCAGCGTCGTCAGTGGCGTGTTGCTCTCGAGGAACACCAGCGCGGTCATCACCTTGGTGATGCTCGCGATCGGGCGCTGTTCCTTCGAGTGATTCTCCCAGAGAATTTCGCCGGTCTCGGGGTTGTAGATGATGGCGGCTTCGGCGCGCACGTCCGGCACTTCGCGGCCGAACTCGTCAACGCGGAAACGCGGTGTCTGCAGTTCCTTGAGCTCGAGGGCGCGGACGGCAGCGCGTGCTCGCGCGAGCTGCGCGCGGCGGGCACGAGCGGTCGTCGGCGAGTACGCCTTTTTCTTCGCGGTGGCTTTCGACGTGGCGGCGCGGGCAGGAGTCTTCTGCGCGTTCGGGGATGCGGCAACGGTTTGCGCCACGGCCAGGGCCGGGACGGACGTCGCCATCACGGCAATAGCCGCGACAGACACCAATAGTTTCGTGAAGCAGTTTTGCTTCGCCATCGACAAGTTAGGGGGATTGTAGCGGGAGTATCTCCAATAATCAATAGGGTTTAGCGGCATTGGATTACACTGCAACCCTAATGGAAAGGCACCGACAATCCGAGTACCTAATCCTTAGGCAGACCATCGCCAATCGCGGCGCCCTCCGCCCCGTCCTTGTGCTGTGCGGGTCGGGGATCTGGGCCGCTTTACTCATTGCTGTGCTGCTGCTGTTGCCGTATCCGCTCGCGGCGGCCATCCCCCTGCTCACGCTCGTCGTCACCTTCGAAGTGATCAGGCCTTTACACTTTGGCTCCGAGAGGATCGGACGCTACCTGCAGGTCTTCTATGAAGAGGCCGGCGAGCCGGGCCGTTCGCTGAGCGACACACCGTCCTGGGAGCGCGTCGCTATGAGCTTCGGCGTGGTGCCGGGCGTCGGCGGCCACGCCGTGTTCGTCCCGCTTTTTTTCGTGGCGACCGCGCTCAATTACGTCGCGGTGCTGCTGCCGCAGCCGGTGGCGATCGAATCGAGCGTGATGGCGATCCCGCACCTCGCCTTCATCGCCTGGCTGGTGG
>JAYWEJ010000122.1:0-11075 GCA_043779345.1 Acidimicrobiia bacterium
CCGATCGGGAATATCAGGAGGGTTTACTTGACAGTAGTCAACGCCGACTTCGGCTGCACCGCGTCCGGATCCTTCACCGCGAACTCTTCCGGCTTCACCTTCGCCCCATGCCGCGCCGACCACACGCGCGTGAACTCGGCGCCAAACAGCAGGATCTGGCACGAGTAATACACCCACAACAACAGGATCATCATCGACCCCGCGGCGCCGTAACTCGCGGCAATGGCGCTCTGGCCCAGGTACAACCCAATGAACTGCTGACCCACGGTGAACAACACCGCCGTCACCACCGCGCCCGTCGTGACGTCGCGCCACCGCAGGCGCACGTCAGGCAGGAAACGAAACAACAACGCGAACAACCCCGTCGTCACCACGATCGACACCAGCGTGTTGACGATGTTCCACAGGAGGGCGTTGGATGGAGAAAGATTGAAGAGCCACGCGTTGAGCGAGGCGAGCGCCGCGGTCACGGCGAGCGAGACCAGCAGCAGGAAGCCGATCGCCACCACCAGGCCAAACGAACGAACACGATCCATCACGAACGCGTAGAGATGCCCCTCAGGCCTCGGCTTCACCCGCCAGATGGTGTTGAGCGCAACCTGAAGCTCGAGGAACGCGCCGGTGGCTGCAACCAGAAACATGATGCCGCCGACGAAGCTGCTGAAGAGGCCGGCGGGGCGACGGGCGGCGGCTTCGAGAAGGCCCTGCACTGTGAGCGCGCCCTCCCGGCCGACGAGGTGCTCGAGCTGGCCCACGACTTCGCCGTGGACGGCCTCGGCGCCGAACACGGAGCCCGCGATCGCGGTCGCGACCAGCAGGACGGGCGCGATCGCGAACAGCGTGTAAAACGAGAGCGACGCGCCCAATCGCGTGCAGTCATCGTCCCACCACGCGCGGGCCGCGCCCCTGATCGTTCGCAAAATCACCGGCTCCGGCATGGACCCACTATGTTATCCACGTCCCGGATGCCGTGTTCAATAGTGAACAATCCGCCCCGCCCTCGTGCCCCACAATCAAAGTGAGTGGCATTAATCGATAACGCGTCTTCGCTCAAACCCTGGATCGCGTTCGCCGTCGGCGTGCTGGTGATCTTCCTCCTGTACTGGGCGCAGGCGGTGCTCGTGCCGATCGCGCTCGCCATCCTGCTGTCGTTCGTCCTCGCGCCGCCGGTGACCTGGCTGGAACGATGGCTGGGCCGTGTCCCCGCGGTGCTCGCGGTTGTGACGCTGGTGTTCGCGGTGCTCGGCCTTGCCGGCTGGGGCCTGGTGCGGCAGGTGAACAACCTTGCCAACGACCTGCCCGCCTACCGCGTCAACATCGCGGCGAAGATTGCCGACGTGCGCGGCGCCGGCAAGGGCGGCACGGTCGAGAAGCTGCAAGAAACGTTCGAGGAGATCAAGACCGACCTCGGCAAGGATGATGCGGCACCGACAGGCAGAGCGCCTCAACGTGTGGTGGTCGCGGCAACACCGCCGACGAGCCTTCCGGGGTTTGCGTGGCTGGGTCCGATCATGGCACCGCTCGGCACCGCCGGCCTGGTGGTGGTGCTCGTGATCTTCATGCTGCTCGAACGGCGCGACTTGCGCGACCGGCTGATCGGCGTGATCGGACACGGCCGCCTGACGGTGACCACCAAGGCATTCGACGAAGCCGGTACGCGCGTCAGCAAGCAGCTGCTGATGCAGTCGCTCGTCAGTGTCATCTACGGCGTTGCCGCCGGACTGGGTCTGTATTTTCTCGGCGTGCCGTACGCGCTGGTGTGGGGCATGCTCGGCGCGGCGCTTCGCTTCGTCCCGTATCTGGGTCCCGTGCTCGGCGCCGGTGCGCCAATACTCGTCAGCCTCGCCGCGCTTCCGGGCTGGGCCGGTCCAATGTGGGTGTTCGGCATGTTCGTCGTGTTGGAGTTGTTCACCAACCTGGTGCTCGAAACGGTCCTGTATGCGAGCTCCGCCGGCGTGTCGCAAGTGGCGCTGCTGATCTCGGTGGCGTTCTGGACGTGGCTGTGGGGGCCGCTCGGCCTGCTGATGGCCACCCCGCTCACCGTGTGCCTGATTGTGCTCGGCAGGCACGTGCCCGGACTGGCATTCGTCGGCACGCTGATGTCCGACGCGCCGCCGCTCGCGCCCGACTACGGCTACTACCAGCGGCTGCTCGCGCACGATCCCGGTGAGGCCGCCGAACTGATCGAGAAGCACATCAAGAACGAGCCGTGGGGAACCGTCTACGACGCGCTGCTGTTGCCCGCGCTCAACTACGCCGAGCGGGATCGACTCGAGAACCAGCTGTCAGCGGATGAAGAAGCCGCGGTGATCGAGGCCACCCGAGAACTGCTGACGGATGCCGCCGATTCGATCCGGCGCCTGCAACCACCTGTGGTTGATCCAGCCGCCGAACCAGTGGAGCCACTACGCGTGCTGGGTTACGCCGCCAACGGCGTCGCCGACGAGCTCGCGCTAGCCATGCTGGCGCAATCGGTCAGCGACCTGCCGATCGCGATCGAGATCACGAACACGCGATTGCAAGCCACGGAGCTGGTGGCGCTGGTGCGATCGCAAGGCGTCTCGGTGATCTGTATCGCCGATCTGCCGCCAAGCCCGTCATCGAAATCACGCTATCTGATCAAGCGGCTTCACGCCGCCCTCCCCGAGCTTCGAATTCTGATCGGAAGATGGAGTCCGCCGGAGCTGGCAGATGAAAGCCAGCAGGCGCTGAAGGACGCCGGCGCGACGATGGTCTCGACGACGCTCGCGGAGACGAGGGAATATCTGGAAGCGCTGGTGGAAGGGCGCACTAAAGCGCGCCCCAACGAGACACCAAAGCGCGATCCGCAAGACGCGCTGATCGCCTAGCCTGAGCCGCCGCTACTTTTCCAGTTCCGCTTTGAGCGTGCGCATCCGCGCGCCCAGCGCCAGCAGCTCCTCGCGCGCGAGGACGCCGCGTGCCGCGGGGAACATCATGCGCTCCTCTTCCTGGATGTGGTGCTCGATGTTTTCCTTCAACACCTTGAACTTCGCGCCCCACTTCTCGTTGTCCTTCCGGACCTCGTGGAGCTCCTTGATGATGATGTCGGCGACGTGATGCTCCTCGATGCCTTCAAGGACGATGTTGTGGGTCTCGGCGTGAGGCCTGAGCGCGGGATAGAGAATCTGTTCCTCAATCGCTTCGTGCACGTTGAGCCCGCTGGTCAGCGCGTCGAGCACCTCGCCGCGGCCCTTGATGGCGCGCTCGGTCGTCTCCTCGCCGTCCTTGAATAGCTGCTCGAAGCGGCGATGATCGGCCTCGAGCAGACGGATGGGATCGTTCTCATCCTTCGCCCAGGGCATCCGCTTCGCAATGGCTTCAACAGCGGTCAGAGCTACTCCGCGCGCGATGCTGCCGACCTTCGCGATTGTCGATCTCGGCTTCGCGGGTGTGGCTTTGCGGCTGGCAGTTGATCGAGCCGCGACCTTCTTCTTCGCGGCCTTTGTCTTGGAGGGTTTCGGCTGAGCGCGCTTGGCGGCCTTGGTCTTCTTTGCTCGCCCTGAGCGAAGTCGAAGGGGCGATTTCTTTGCGGTCTTCTTAGCGGTCGTCTTACGCGCGCTCGACTTCTTCGCCTTCTTGCGGGTCGTCTTCTTGGCCACGGTCACTCCGCGCAGGTAGTCTGCGTTCGCATCATAGTCGGAGTGCAGCGCGCCTACAGTTGAGGTACGCAAATTCTGCTTCTTGCGGCCCCGCGCCGACGATGGCATCGTCGTCCGAGGAGGCCCATCTGCATGGGCAGGCGATGAACGATTCCGGTCATACCAAAGGTATAACTAGTTATACTGAAGGTATGAAGACGGCCGTGTCGATTCCAGACGAGATTTTCGAGCGTGCGGAACAACTCGCCAAACGCGGCGGGCGTTCGCGCAGCGATTTGTACAGCACTGCCCTGAAGGAATACATTGAGCGCCATGCGCCTGAGGATGTGACCGAAGCGATGAATCGAGTCTGCGACGCCATCGGTGAGGAACGGGATGGTTTCGTGACGGCGGTTGCGCGCCGGGTGCTGGAGCGCACGGAGTGGTGATCGCGCAAGGAGAGATCTGGTGGGCCGATTTGCCGAAACCTCGAGGATCGGGTCCTGGCTATCGGCGTCCAGTCGTCGTCGTGCAGTCCGACACCATCAATCGAAGCCGCATCGCAACGGCGATTTGCGTTCCGCTCACCAGTAATTTGACGTGGGCCGGTGCGCCGGGCAACGTCGAGTTATCGGCACATCTGACTAATCTGCCGAAGGACTCCGTGGCCAACGTGTCGCTTGTCGCTGCGTTCGACAAGGAGTTTCTGACCGAACGCGTCGGCAAACTGCCGCGCGCGAAGCTGGAATTGGTGCTGTCGGGCATCGAGGTCATGCTGGGCCGATAGGCGGCCGCTTACCAGCGGAACGTGGTGTTCGCCGCGGACACCGACAGGCGTTGAGCCAGGCCGCGGGCGATCTGATCGTCCAGATAGGGAATATCCACCCGGTGCGAGAACTCGCCGGCGCCGGCGGTGTCGACGCGGACGCGCGCCATGGCGGCGCGCCGATCGAACGGCGTCTGACGCATCGTCACCGCCTGGATCTTGTTGACACGCGCGAGCGTGATCTGCTGCCAGATCCAGCCGCTGCGCATCATCACCACCTCGTCGTCTTCCGCCCACCCGAGATGCTTCACGTACTGCCGCGTGCTGATGACACCCCAGAGCATCATCATGACGAACACGCCGATCGCGCCCCAGCCGATCAGGAGCCATGAGCTCAGACTGACAACGGTGGTGAACACCAGCATCGGCTTCACGGCGCGCGCGAAGGCGCGGGGATGCACGGGCTGCCAGGCGACGGCGGACAGATCGAATCCCGGCAGGACCTGGTGCAACAGGTGCGGCAAGGCGTCTTGCTTAATCAACGGGGCGAGCCACTCCCGCGTTTTTTCCTTTGCGCCGGCTCCGCCGGCGCTGCCGGCTGTCGCGACCTTCACCGATGCGCGCTTCAGCCAGCGATGCAGCGGACCGGCGTTGATCGTGATCGCCTGGACGCGCCGGATCGGAACGGTGGCGGCGACCTTGGTGAAGAGCCCGTACTCGCTGCGCAGGTCTTCGCCAACGCGCGTCAGCCGGAAATCATAGAGGCGCACGAACGCCCAGATCATCGAGATGAGGCGGACGATGACGAGAAAGACGGCGAAGCCCGCCATGGCGATGGCGATGCGTCCCACCGGGAACGGGCCATCAAAGAATTCCCTGGCCAGGGTGCGAAAGAAGAAGCGGTCGAAGAATTGATCGGAGACGCGGCCAAGCAGCCCCGTCTCCCAGCCGACGCCGAAGAAGGCGCCGATTAACACCATCCCCCTGTTCTCGAGGAAGCCGCAGAGCAATAACTCACGCAGATCCAAGTGCACCAGCGTTTCGGGTGAAGCAGGTGAGGGGGGTGATTCGAGTGAAGCGGGTGGCGCGAGTGAGACGGGTGAGCCGAAGACGTGTTGCCGCATGTCGAGGAAGGCTGCGTGGGGCAGGACGCTTAGCTTTGCTTCCTCCTCTTTACCTCCGCCGGTTTCGACGCGCACTTCGGCGACGCCGAACATGCGGTGAAACACGTTCTGGGTGGCGTCGACGTTTTGAATTCTCGAAAAAGGAATGTGACGCTCGTTGCGGAAGATCAGGCCCGATCGGATCACCAGCTCGCGATCGTCGTAGCGGAGGCGGAAGGTCAGGTACTTGATGACGGAGAAGACCGTCGCGGGCACGAACAGCAGCAACAGCCACACCTCCCATCCGCTCGGCATGCGCCCGAACATTCCGCCCGGACCGCCCGACGATTGCGACGCGCCGAAGAGCACCAGCACCGCCGGCACTGCGAACGCCTTGACGTGCCTGGCGAGATCGAACAACAGCGTCGAGATGTGGAGCCGTTGTTCAGACGGCATCGCCCGCCTCCGACGGAAGGAGGTGCTCGCGGATGCGAAGCGCGCGGCCGTGCTCGAGGCCCTCGAGCTCCACCTTCGCGTGATCGGTGCCCGCGGTGTAGATCACCAGCGTGCCGAGACCGTACTTGCGCTCGACCGGTCCTTGCGAGACGTCGATGTGCTGCACGCGCGATCGCGGCACGTTGACGACGACGCGCCAGTAGACGCCGTTGCGGATTTCGATGCCGTGGTCGTCAACGCGGTAGGAGGTGTGCCGATAGGCGATCGGCGGCCAGCGATAGAACTGCCACGCGATCAGGAGCACCAGCGTGAGCCAGGCCGCAATCCTCAGCCAGATTGGGCCATCGGCCGCGATGGTGAGACCGACGCCAGACCCGATGGCGATCATGCCGGTGAAAATGCCGCCGCCGATCCGCTGCAGCGGGATCACCCGCGGATCGAGCGAGTGGTCCAAACCATCGGCGACGGGCGCGTGATCGCTCACGCGCTGATTCTACGTGAAGCGCAATCCCGGGGTCCCGCTAAGCGGCGCAGCGGGCAGAGGCGATTTCCGTTCGCTTCTTCTTGAAGACGCGGACCCAGTCGTCGATGGTGACCGGGCGCTTCTTGCCATCGCGGGCGATGGTGTCGCCGCGCTTCATGACGTTCGACACGGTGAACAGGTCGCGAATCTGGCGATCGCTCAACATCATCAACCGCTGCGCCAGCAGGCTCCGGCCCGCTTCGCTGATCACCGGATCCTCAAGGCTTCCCGTGAACGATCGCGGCATGTCGCCGACGCACGACTTCGCGTCCTTCCAGATGTCCGCGCCTTCCCAGTCTTCCAGGTTCATCTTGCTGGAATTGAGCTTGGTGGCCTTGCCGAACGAGCCGCCCAGGTCCTTGACCACCAGCCACGCCTCCGCGCAGGTCTCATTGCCCTTCGCGTCCTTGGGTCCTTCCCGGCAGACAATTTCCTGCTGGCCCGGCTTCGAATCCGAATGCTGGATGAAGACCGCGAGCAGCTTGAACGCATCCAGCTGCGCGCGGGTGGCACCACCGCCGTTGGCGCTGAGCTTGTCGAGCTCGGGCCACGCCCAACCTTCGTAGCCAGGCACCTCCACCTTGCTGCCGCCTTCGCGCTCGATCACCGCCGGAAAGAATTCCTTCGTCGAGACCTCGGTAGGCTTGCCACGCTGCCAGTCCGAGCCGCTCGCCGCAAACGGGTCCGCCGGACAATCGCGGCAGGTGACGCGCGTGGGATACATCACGTCGGCCTTGAAGCCGAGCGCCCACAGCAACCGGCTGCCCGCCACCTCCGCATAGACCTCGCCGTTCTTCTCGCCGTACTTCACCTTCACCACATCGTCTTTGCCGAGATCGCATTCGAACTTCGGCGTCATGCCGGTGAGCGGCTTCTCGGGATACACGAACGTGCACGCCGTCTGCGTGGGGATGCGTTGCGATACGGGAAGGGTCGGCCCCTTGATCAGATCGAGGGAGGATGTGTTGATGGCTTCGAAGACGTTGGCGCGCTCCATTACCTGCTGCCGCTCGGCAACGCTCAGCTTCTTGAGCGTGCGAGGACCGTCGGGCGCCTTGGTGTCGGGTGGGGGGCCGAAGCGCCCTTTACCGCATCCGGTCATCAGCGTTCCTAACACAGCCATTGTGAGCGCAAGTCGGAGAGTCATCGCTGGATCACTAGCAACAGGCCTGCCAGAACCCAAGGGTTACAAGGGTTACAAGGGTTACAAAGGCTGAGTTGCTAGTCGCGATTCTGTTCGAGAGCGGTGATTCGCCTGGCGTGATCCTTTAGAGCGAGCTCATGCGGCCACCATTTGGCGGCCCAGCTTTGGTTGAGCTCTTTGATCTGATTCGAGATGTTCTTCAGGCCTTGCTCGTAACCTTCGCCGAGCTTCTTGATGTCCTCGCGGACCTGCTCGAACTGGATCTTGTTCGCATTGGCTAATGCATCGACCTTGGTTTCCACTCGCGCCAGTCTTTCTTCCATGCTGCCTTCTGTGGTGGTCATCGTAGCATCGTCCTCCGCGGCGGGATCCTGCTAGCGGGATGCCACTTGAAATAGGGCGAGATCCCTAGGGATCTTGCGGTCGGGGATCCGCAATGTCGCAGATCCTGCGCGCGAGCTCGCGGTGACGCGCTGCATTAATTGCGAGCCCAACACGATACAATCCGCCCATGGCCGACTGGACCGCCGCATTCAAATACGCCTTCCGCACGCTCCGGCGGCAGCCGACGTTCACGCTGGTGGCGATCCTGACGCTGGCGCTGGGCATCGGCGCCAACACGGCGATCTTCAGCGTGATCAAGACGGTGGTCCTCAACCCGCTGCCGTACGAGGCGCCGGAGAAGATCGCGATCCTCTGGGAGGTCAATCCGGACGGTAACCAGGGCCCCGTCTCCGTTCCGACCTTCGAAGACTGGAAGCGCGAGGCGAAGAGCTTTGAATCGCTCGCCGCGTATCGTCACGTCGACTACTCCTACAAGGGCACCGGGGATCCGCAGAACGTGCCGGCGGTAAAGGCGACGCCGGATCTCTTCAACGTCCTCAAAAGCCAGGCGACACTCGGGCGGACGTTCACCGCGGATGAAGCCGTCGTCGGCAAGGATCGCGTCGTGGTGCTGAGCCACGGCTTCTGGTCGCGCGTGCTCGCGGGCGATGCGAGCGTGATCGGACGCGCCATTCAGCTCGACTCCGTTCCCTTCACCGTCGTCGGCGTGATGCCGCCGGCGTTCGAATTCCCGACCAGCACCAAGGTGGAAGTGTGGACGCCGCTGGCGTTCGATCCGAAGGACATGCACGGCCGCTCGCGGCGGGCGCGATCGCTGACGGTGGTCGGACGGATTGCGGAAGGATCGACACCGCAGCAGGCGCAGCAAGAAGTCAGCGTGATCGCGGGCCGGCTCGCGAGCGAGTTCAAGGACAGCAACGCCGGATGGAACGCGCGCGTGGTAGCGGCGCACGATCAACTCGTCGGCGCGTCGCGGCCGGCGCTGATCATGCTGATGGGCGCGGTCGGATTCCTGCTGCTGATCGTCTGCGCCAACATGGCGAACCTGCTGCTGGCGAGACTGTCGAGCCGCCGGCGCGAGATGGCGGTGCGCGGCGCGCTCGGCGCGAGCCGCTGGGAAGTGGCGCGGCCGGTGATCGCGGAGTGCCTGCTGCTGTCGATGATCGGCGGCGCGCTGGGCGTGGTCCTCGCCAACCTCGGACTGCGCGTGCTGGGAACGATGCAAGAAGCGCAGCTGCCGCGGATGGATCAACTGCAGCTGGATGGCGGCGTGCTGCTGTTCGCGATGCTGGTGTCGATCGGCGTCGCGCTCGCATTTGGATTAATTCCCGCGCTGCATGCGTCCAAACAGGAACTGCGCGACGTGATGCACGAATCGTCCGGCAGCACGAGCAGCCCGTATGCGCGGCGAGTGCTGAGCGCGCTGGTCGTGGTCGAAGTGGCGCTCGCGCTGGTGCTGCTGGTCGGCGCCGGTCTGATGACGCGCAGCTTCACCAAGCTGCTGCAGGTGAGCCCGGGATTCGATGCAACCAATCTCGTAGCCGCCCGCGTGCTGTTGCCGACCACGAAGTATCCGCGCGCGAACCAGGTGAAGTTCTACGAGGACGTGCTCGAGCGCGTGAAGCGAGAACCGGGCGTGATGAACGCATCGGCAGTGTCGGCGATGCCGCTGCACGACGTCGGCGCCGCGGGCGCGCTGCCATTCAACGTCGAAGGACAACAGCCGCCGCCGACCGAAGATCCGCTCGCCGACGTCCGCATCGTCGCGCCCGGGTACTTCGAGACGATGAAGATCAAGCTGCTCGCGGGACGCTTCCTCGACGAGCGCGACGCGGAAGTGGGCCCGCGCACCAGCGTGATCAACGAGACGATGGCGAGGCGCTACTTCCCGAACGAGAGCCCGCTCGGCCGCATCATCCAGAATCCACACGGCAAGAGCCAGGTCGTCGGCATCGTCGGCGACGTACACAACCAGGGGCTCGATCGAGATCCGCGCAAGCAGGTCTACCTGCCGCTGAAGCAGAGCCCGACGGCGGGCATGGCGCTGGTGGCGCGCACGGAACGCGATGCGGCGTCGTTCGGCAACGCGATCCAGCGCGCGATCTGGGAAGTGGATCCGGGTCAGCCGATCTACGAGTTGAGCACAATGGATCAGATCCTGGCGCGCGCCGTGTTCCTGCCGCGCCTCAGCACGACGCTGCTGGCAATGTTCGCGATCGCGGCGCTGCTGCTCGCCGCGCTCGGCATTTACGGCGTGCTGTCGTATTCGGTGTCGCAGCGGACCAAGGAGATTGGCCTGCGCATGGCGCTCGGCGCATCGGGCGGAAACACGGTGGCGATGATCGTCCGCAGCAGCGTGGCGATGGTCGCGATCGGAGGAGTGGTCGGCCTGGTCGCCGCCACGATTCTCGCGCGTTCGATGGCAGGTATCCTGTACGGCGTCGGACCGTTCGACCTGCCGTCCTTTGCGCTCGCGGCAGTCACCTTACTTGTCGCGGGCGTGGTCGCGAGCGTCCTGCCGGCGTTGCGCACAACCCGGGTCGATCCAGTCGTCGCCCTCAGAGAGCAGTAAGCACAACCGCGGCGGCGGGCGTAAGCCCAGTATGCAGAAGGTGCTGGGGCGCTTTTCCCCCTATCTCTACGCCGCCCTCCGAATCATCGCGGGGCTGGCCTTCGCGCAGCATGGCGCCCAGAAGCTGTTCGGCGTCCTCGGCGGACAGGCGGTGGAGTTGACCTCGCAGCGGGGTATCGCCGGCATCATCGAGTTCGTCGGCGGCATCATGATCGCGATTGGACTGTTCACCAGCCCGGTCGCGTTCGTGGCGAGCGGCGAGATGGCGTGGGCCTATTTCCAAGCGCACGCGCCGCGCGGCTTCTGGCCGATTCAAAACGGCGGCGAGCTCGCGGTCCTCTACTGCATCATCTTTCTCTACTTCGCGGCGGCAGGGTCCGGCAAGCTGAGCATCGATTCGATCCGAAAATAACATCTGACACGGACGTTCACCACAGAGGACACAGAGGACGCCGAGACCTTTTTCAAAAGGCCAGTGCCACTTAGCAGCAATGGCATTTAGATGAGTACGTGATAGAAAGGCGCATGCGCCGGGTCATCCTCGCGGTTCTCGCAGTCGCTACCATC
>JAYWEJ010000123.1:0-4630 GCA_043779345.1 Acidimicrobiia bacterium
ACGATCGACGATTCGGGTGATGCAGCTTTGGCAGACCCTTAGGTGCCATCCTCGCGCCAGCGCTGCTTGTGTTTCTCTTTCCGAAACGGGCGCTTGGACTTGACCTCGTGCGCGCCGCCGGTTTGTTTCGGCAGCGGGGCGCGAGGCAGCGGTGGCTTTTTGGAGCGGCGCTGTTTCTTTTTCGCCATCGCGAAAACTAGATTAGCCGAAAGGCCGCGGCAGCGATCAGCGTCGGAATCATCGCCGCTGCAAACAGCCGCAATGGATTGACCGCGCCGTCAAAGAAACGACTGAGCAGGGCCTGGCCGGCCGGATTCGGCGCGTTGGCGATCACTGTCAATCCGCCGCCGGTGACAGCGCCTTCGACGACCGCCGCCTTCAGGGCGTCGCTCAAGTTGGGCACCAGCGTCGCCAGCTTCGTGATGAGCGCGTTGTCATTGAACGCCGTCAGGACGGTGGCGCCCCAGAACAACCCTTCTTCCGAGAGGCTCGAGAGCACCGGCGCAATCCACCAGCCCTGGAGCCCGCCGTGGATCACGATGCCGGCCAGGAAGAACCCGACCAGCATCGGCGTCTTGAAATCGAGTTGCGATTGATAGGCTGCCGTGGCGCGCGCGAACCCGAGGAAGAACAGGAAGCCGCCGAGGAAGAGCGCCGGGTAATGCGCGTTGACGACGGTCCAGGCCATGAAGCCAAGGTGTGCGAGCGTCACCCACGGTGGAATCGGTAACAGCGACTGACCCGGTTGCGCCTCTTCGGCGGCGCGATCGACTTCCGGTACCGGCTGGTGCTTGCCGAGCGCGGCGAACTCGCGGCGGAAGTAGAGGTAATACGACGCGGTCGAGACGACGATCGCCAGCACCGCCCGCCAGCCGAAGTGGCTGAGCATGAAGGGCGTCGTCCATTCCCATTCGCGCGCCACCATCAACACCGGCGGCGCCGCGAAATGCGTGAGCGTGCCGCCGATGGACACGTTGACGAACAGCAGTCCCAGCGTGCCGTAGCGCAGCGCCGGCGACGGCTTGAGATCGAAGAACTGCCGCATCAGCAGCAGCGCCGAGATGGTCATGGCCGCCGGCTCGGTAATGACGGAGCCGAGCAGCGGTCCGATGGTCAGGATGACGATCCACCAGGCCCCCGGCGTGCTACCGCCGAAACGTGCGATCAGCTGCAGGCACCGCTCGGCGAGCGCGACCACCGGGCGCGTCGACGCCAGGGCCATGATGACGACCACGAAGAGCGGTTCGGTGTAGTTGACCGTCGAGTTCACGTAATGCGTCGCCGTCCCCCAGCCTTCATAGGACGCGATGCCCGCCAGGAGCGGCAACGACCACAGCCCGAAGACGACTTCGACCTCGCCGAAGAAATGCAGCACTTCAGCGAGCACGCTCGGCGTATCGGGTTTTCCGGCGGCCGCCATCCGCGCGCCATGGCGGAGCTGCACGCGATGCGCGGCGGCCAGGAACTTCGGCGCGATGAAGGTATGGATGACCGCGAGCAGGAAGATCGCGGTTGCGAAACCATTGAACGAGTCGACTTCGACGCGAGACCGCAGCAGGTCCCACAGCGATTGATCCGGATGCGCAGGGTAGGCGGCCAGGCTGCGCGGGAACTCGATCAACGCGTCATGCATCGGCTTAAACGATTATAGGCGTGAACGTCGGTGCTAGAATCGAAGCGTAGATGAGTACACGGCGTCCCGTGCTCGTGGAGCGAGCGGCGCTCGTCGGTCTGGTCACCGGCGGCGCGCGGCGGATCGACGCTGAGCATTCTCTCGAAGAGCTGGGTGGCCTGGCCGAAGCCGCTGGCGCGCGCGTCGTATTGCGCGTGCTACAGGATCGGCCCAGGCCCGATTCCGCAACCTTCCTCGGCAGCGGCAAGGTCGACATGCTGGCCCAGGCCGCGGCCGAAGCCGACGTTGACCTCGTCATTTTCGACAACGAGCTCTCGCCGGCGCAGCTGCGGGAGCTGAACAAGCGCCTCGATCGCAAGGTCGTCGATCGCACGCAGCTCATTCTCGACATCTTCGCGAGGCGTGCCCGCACCCGCGAGGGCAAGCTGCAGGTCGAGCTCGCACAGCTGAAATATTTATTGCCGCGCCTGGTCGGGTCGAGCGAGGCGCTGTCGCGCCTTGGCGGCGGCATCGGCACGAGGGGCCCCGGCGAAACCAAGCTCGAAGCGGATCGCCGCCGCATTCGCGTGCGGATGAAGGTGCTGCAGGACGACATCAACATCGTCCGCCGCCGCCGCTCGCAGTTGCGCGAGCGCCGGCACAAGGTTGACGTGCCGACGGTGGCGCTGGTCGGCTACACCAACGCCGGCAAGACCACCTTGTTCAACCGCCTCACCAAGTCGAATGCGGAAGCGTCGGATGCGCTGTTCGTGACGCTCGATCCCCTGATCAGGCGGGTCGATCTTCCCGATCGCCGCGAGCTGCTGTTGAGCGACACGGTCGGTTTCATCGACCGACTTCCGCACACGCTGGTGGCGGCGTTTCGCGCCACGCTCGAAGAAACCGCCGATGCGGATCTCGTACTGCACGTCATCGACGCGGCGAATCCAGAGCGCGAGCGCCACGTCGCCGCCGTGACACGCGTCCTCGAAGAGGTCGGCGCGATCGAAGTGCCCCGCGTCGAGGTCTACAACAAGGTCGATGCGATCTCGCCGGACGAACGCCGCCGCATCCGGGAGGCGGAGCCGGCGGCGCACCTGATCTCCGCGCGCACCGGCGCCGGCATCGCCGAGCTGCTCGAGAGCGTGGCCGCGAAGCTGGCGCTCGATCAGGAGCGCGTCACGATTGAACTGAACCTGGCGAATCCGGTGCACGCCGAGCGGCTGGCGTGGCTGTACCGCCATGCCACGGTGCACAGCCACGCGACGATGGGCGATCGCGCGACGCTCGAAGCGGATGTGCCGCGGCGCCTGCTGCCAATGGTCGGCCTGGCGACACCTAAGACGGCGAAGACGGGCGGTCGTCGTGCTTGAGAAAAACATACACAGAAACACGGAACCACGGAATCACGGAAGACCATTTGGGGTTTCTTCTGTGTTTCTGTGTTTCTGTGTTTCTGTGTATGTTTTTTCTGGATGCGCGCCGAAAGCGGCGCCGGTGGCGGCCGGGGCGCCCAAGCACCCTGACTACGTATTTCCGACGGTTCCCGAGGGCACGCTGCCGGCGCAGGCCGCGCGCATCGAGCGCGGGTGGCAATACCTGCAGTTCGACGATTTTCGCAACGCGGAGGTTGAGTTTGCCGCGGCGTTGAAGCAGCAGCCGGCATTCGCCCCCGCCGAGACGGCGATGGCTTATCTGCTGGTGGCGCGCGGCAACGAACGCGATGCCGCGACCCGCTTCGAACGCGCGCTGCAGGCGGATGCCGCGTACGTGCCGGCGCTGATCGGGCGCGGACAGGTGTTGCTCGAGCTCGATCGCGACGCCGACGCGCTGGCGAGCTTCGAAGCCGCGCTCGCCAAGGATCCGTCGCTGACCGACCTGCGCAGCCGCGTCGACGTGTTGAAGTTCCGCGCCACGCAAGACATGCTCGCTCGCGCGAAGGCGGCCGCCGACGGGCGGCGCTGGGAAGAAGCGGCGGCGATCTATCAACAGGCGATCGCCGCGTCGCCGGATTCCGGATTCCTGTATCGCGATCTCGCCGCGGTGGAGCAGCGGGCGGGCCAGTCCGCGAACGCGCTCGAGCATTATCGTAAGGCGGTCGAGATTGACGCGAGCGATGCGCGATCGCTCGCCGGCATCGCCGCGATTCTGGAGACCCAGGGCGATGTGCTGGGCGCGCTGGCCGCCTACGAGCGGGCGAGGGCGCTCGATCCGGCCGAGGCTCCGGACACCGCGATCAACCGTCTGCGCGCCGCCGCTGCGCTGGCCAAACTCCCGGCGGAGTATCGCGCCATTCCGGCCAATGCCTCGGTCACGCGCGGAGACATCGCCTCGCTGGTGGGCGTGAGGCTCGAGTCGTTGCTGGCGCGCGCCAGGCCACGCCAGGTCATCATCACCGACATCCGCGGGCATTGGGCGCAGCCGTGGATCGCGCCCGTCGTCCGGTCCGGCGTGATGGACACGCTGCCGAACTACGAGTTCGAGCCGAGGCGCCAGGTCAGGCGCGGCGAGCTCGCGACGACGGCGTCGCGCCTGCTGGCGTTGATCGCATCCGTGAAGCCGGAGCTGGCGAAGAAGTGGCAGGGCGCGCGCGTCACGATCAACGACGTCGCCGCCGCGCACCTGAGTTATCCGGCGGTGTCGGCCGCCGTCGGCGCCGGGGTGATGACGCTCTCGAACGGCAATTTCGAGCTGCTCCGCCCGGTCAGCGGCGCCGAGGCGATGGACATCATCAGCCGCCTCGAAGCATTGGCCCGCCCATGAGCCCGCAGGTCTTCACGCTTGCGAATCAGCTGACGCTGCTTCGCATGCTGTTGATCCCGGCGTTCGTGATTCTCACGTTGTACGGCGAGTTCGGGTGGGCGCTGGCGGTGTTCGCGTTTGCGGGCCTGACCGATCTGCTTGACGGCCTGGCGGCGCGCGTGACGGGGCAGAAGAGCGAGCTCGGCGCCTGGCTCGATCCCGCCGCCGACAAGCTGCTGCTGGTGACGACCTTCATCGTCCTGACGCTGCCGAACA
>JAYWEJ010000124.1:0-10987 GCA_043779345.1 Acidimicrobiia bacterium
ACCGGGCGGGCCTCCGGGCAGCCGCCCCCCCATGCGCCCAGGAACGTAAAAGACACTCCCTAGGTCTGACAGCGGAGATTGATTATGGCAACGTTTGCATTTTCCGGACGGACGCGTAGCGGTGAGAGCGTGTCGGGCGAGCGCATCGGCGACACCATGGATGCGGTCGTCGCGGCCTTGCGCCGCGAGCAGATCTCGGTGACGCGCATCCAGCCGGCGCAGGCCAAGGCCGGCGCGGTCGGCGCCGCGCGCAAGCTCAAGGCGAAGAGAGTGCCGGCGAAGAACCTCGCGGTCTTCACGCGGCAGTTCTCCGTCATGATCGACGCCGGCCTGCCGCTGGTGCAGTGTCTCGAAATTCTCGGCAACCAGGAGGAGCACAAGTACTTCTCGCAGGTGATCCTCGCCACGCGCGGCGACGTCGAAGGCGGCATGTCGCTGGCCGAAGCCATGAAGCGTCATCCGAAGGTCTTCGACGGGTTGTTCTGCAACATGATCGCGGCCGGTGAGGCCGGCGGTATTCTCGACACGATTCTGAAGCGCCTCGCGACCTACATCGAAAAGGCCGTCAAGCTGCAGAGCCAGGTCAAGGCGGCGATGATCTATCCGATCGCCGTCATCACCATCGCCGTCGTCGTCATCGGCGTGATTCTGTGGAAGGTCATTCCGACGTTCGCCTCGCTGTTCGCCGGCCTCGGTGCCGAGCTGCCGCTGCCAACACGCGTCGTCATCGCCCTCAGCAACAACCTGGTGCGGTTCATGCCGTTCATCATCGTCGGCTTCGTCGCCGCCGCCTGGGGCTTGCGGACGTATTACGCGACGGAAAGGGGCCGCCATGTCATCGACGCCCTGACCCTGAAGATGCCGATCCTCGGTCCGATCTTGAGGAAGATCGCGGTCGCGCGCTTCTGCCGGACGCTGTCGACGCTGATGGCGTCGGGCGTGCCGATTCTCGATGGTCTCGACATCACCGCCAAGACCTCGGGCAACGCCATCATCGAAGACGCGATCATGCAGACGCGCAAGAGCATCGAGCGCGGCGAGACGATCGCGGCGCCGCTCAAGGAAACCGGCGTGTTCCCCGGTATGGTCGTGCAGATGATCGGCGTCGGTGAAGCGACCGGCGCGCTCGACACCATGCTCGGCAAGATCGCCGACTTCTACGAAGAAGAAGTCGACGTCGCGGTTGAAGGCTTGTTGACGCTGCTCGAACCGGTCATGATCGCGTTTCTGGGCGGCGCCGTCGGCGGCATCGTCATCGCGATGTACATGCCGATCTTCGACCTGATCAGCAAGCTGACCTGATGAAGGAGCGGACGCTCCGGCGGCGCCTGGCCGTCCACATCGCGGTCCGGTTGCTGGTCGCGACGGTGTTGCTGGGCGCCGCGGTGATCGTGCAGCTGCGCACGCCGGGCGGCCAGCCGATCGACCCGTTTTACTTTCTCGTCGGCCTGACCTACGCGGTCAGCCTTGGCTTCATCGCTTCACTGCAAATGGTGGAGCGGTTGCCGTGGCTGACCGACGTCCACTTTGCCATCGACGCCGTGGTCGTCTCCGCGGCGGTCTTCATCACCGGCGGCGTCGAGAGCCTGTTCGCGATTCTCTACATGCTGCCGATCGTGGCCGCGAGCACCGTGCAGTTCCGCCGCGGCGGCCTGCAGCTCGCGGGCCTCAGCACAATCTTGTTTTTCGGCGTCGTCGTGGCGCAATATCTCAGCGCCAACGGCTATCTCGATCTGCCGTTCGCCGAGCTCGTCGAGAACGATCTGCCCCCGGTGAACATCGCGCAATACACCGTGGCGCTCAATGCCTTCGGGTTTTTTGCCGTGGCGTTCCTGAGCGGCTCGCTCGCGGAACGCGCGCGCCGAGGCGAGGCGCAGCTCGAGCAAGCCACCGAAGAGATCGCCGACCTGCAGGCCTTCAATCAATACGTCTTCGACAACCTGGTGAGCGGTTTGGCGACCGCCGACGCCGAGAATCGCCTGTTGACGTTCAACCGCTCGGCGATGCTGATCACGGGCCGCGACGGTCCGTTGCCAATTGGCGAGCTCGCCGCCGACGCGCTGCAGCTGCCGCCGGCCTTCGCGGCCAGCCTGTCGCAGGACCTGGCGCGCGTGCGCAGCAAACGGACCGACTACATGTTCAGCCTGCTGGATGGCAGCGCCATCGAGCTGGGATTGAGCGTGGCCGCGCTGCCGCTGCCCGATGGCTCGCGCGGGTATCTGTATACCTTCCAGGACGTCACCGACGTCAAGCGGTTCGAGCAGAACGCGCGCTTGCAGCAGCGCCTGGCGGCGGTCGGTGAAATGGCGGCCGGCATCGCCCACGAAATCCGCAACCCGCTCGCGTCGATGTCCGGCTCCATGCAGATGCTCAAGCAGGAGCTGCCGCTCACCGCCGATCAGGCCCAGCTGATGGACATCGTGCTGAAGGAATCCGAGCGGCTCAACCAGACCATCAAGTCGTTCCTCGCCTACGCGCGGCCGCAGCGCTTTTCGCTGCAGACGCTGGATCTGCGCCCGATCGTGCAGGAGACCGCGATGCTGTTGCGCAACAGCACCGAGGTCGAGGATCGGCACGACATCGAAGTGAAGCAGTCCGACGACGCGGTGACGGTGCAGGCCGACGAAGGCCAGATCCGCCAGATCATCTGGAACCTCGCGACCAACGGTTTGCGCGCGATGCCCAACGGCGGCACGTTGTGCCTGAGCGCGGTGCACGAGGAGACTGTGGCCGGCCGCGTCGCCGTGCTGCTGGTCGAGGATGAGGGCGTCGGCATAGCGCCCGAAGACATCGATTCGATCTTCCAGCCCTTCCGCGGTTCATTCGGCAAGGGCAGCGGTCTCGGCCTCGCCATCGTCCACCGCATCGTCACCGACTACGGCGGTCACATCGACGTCAAGCCGAGGGACGCCGGCGGCACGATGTTCCGGATCGGCTTCCCCGACCGGGTTGATCACGCGGAGCGCCAGGCGTCGTGAAGAAACAGGGATCGGGGATCAGGGAACAGGGATCGGGGGCGAAGCCGCGCATCCTGATCGCCGACGACGAGCAGTCGATGCGCGAGTGGATGCGGCTGCTGTTTCAGCGCGACGGCTTCGAAGTGCTGACCGCCGAGGACGGCATCACGGCGCGCGACATGATCGCGCGCGAATACGTCGATGTGCTGTTGACCGACATCCGCATGCCGCGGCTCGACGGCGTGTCGCTACTCAAGTCGATCCGCGAGTCCGCGCCCGACGTCATCGTGACGATGATGACCGCGCACTGGACCCAGGATTCGGACGACTGGGCCGAGGCGCAGACCCGCGGCGCCGAAGCGCTCTTCGAGAAACCGTTCCGCGACGTCAACCTGGTGACGATGCAGGTGCGTCAGCTGCTGGAGTCCCGGCGCCTGCGGCACGAGAACGTCGTGCTGCGGCGCACCACCGCCGAGCAGGGATTCGCCGGCATCATCGGCAGAAGCCCGGTCATGCTCGACGTGTTCCGTCTCGTCGAAACGGTCTGCCGCACCAACAGCACGGTCCTGATTTCCGGCGAGTCGGGCACCGGCAAGGAACTGGTCGCGCGCGCCATGCATTCGCTGTCGTTGCGCAGCGGCCATCCGTTCGTCGCGGTGAACTGCGGCGCCATGCCGGAAGCGCTGCTCGAATCCGAGTTGTTCGGCCACGTCCGCGGCGCCTTCACCGGCGCCGACAAGGACAAGAAAGGCCTGATCGAGGCCGCCGACGGCGGCACCGTGTTCCTGGATGAGATCGGCGAGATGGCGCCGGCGATGCAGGTGAAGCTGCTGCGCGTCCTGCAGGAACGCAAGTACCGCCGCGTCGGCGGCACCGACGAAGCCTCGTCGAACATTCGCGTCATCGCCGCCAGCAATCGCGAGCTGGCGAAGCTCGTGGGTGAGGGCAAGTTTCGCGAGGACCTGTTCTATCGTCTCAACGTCATCCCCGTGAAGATGCCGGCGCTGCGCGATCGCGCCGCCGACATCCCGCTGATCGCCGAGCACTTCCTCGCGAAGTACACGCGCGAGATGAACAAGTCGATCGACGGCTTTTCCCAAGAGACGCTCGACGCCCTGCGCGCCTATCCGTGGCCGGGCAACGTCCGCGAGCTCGAGAACACCGTTGAACGGGCGGTGGCGCTCGAGTCATCGCGCCGCATCGAGGTCGCGGCGCTGCCGGAATCCGTGCGCGAAGGCCGTCCCGCGACGTCGCGCCCGGGCGACGGGATCGTCGAAACCGGCGATGGATTCAATCTCGAGCGGCACCTCCAGGACATCGAGCGCTCGCATCTCGAACGCGCCCTCGAACGGGCCGGCGGTGTGCAGACGCGCGCGGCCGACGTGCTCGGCCTCAGCTTCCGGCAGTTCCGCTACCTGATGAAGAAGCACGGCCTCAAGCGCGAGTCATGATCTCCCGGCAGGCGGCCGCGGCCGCGGCCATTGCCGCCGGCGTCGTGGCCATCTACGCGCTGAGACTCGATCACGCCGTCGGCCTGCTCGTCGACGATTCCTGGTACGTCGTGCTGACCAAGGCGCTGGCCGAAGGCCAGGGACTCCGGTTGGTCAGTTCGGCCGCTGCCCAGATCCTGCCGGCGGTGCCGCCGGGTTTTCCGGCAATCCTGTCGCCGGTCTTTCTCATCAACCCCTCGTTTCCCGGCAACCTGATCTGGCTCAAGTTGATTTCGGTGCTGGCGATGCTTGCCGCCGGCGTCGTGTGCTGGCTGGACCTGACGCGCCACCGTGAGGTGCCGCCGCCGCAGGCGCTGCTGCTCACGGCCGCGACCCTGATCACGCCGGCGCTGGTGTTTCTCGCAACCTCCACGGTGATGGCCGAGTGTGTCTTCACCTTCGCGCAACTGCTGACGGTCTTTCTCGTCGAGCGCGCGCGGCGCGGCAGCGATGACTCGAATGGCCGCGCGGTGATCGCGGGACTGGCCGGCGCCGCCGCCATCCTGATCCGCGTGCCCGGCGCGGCCGTCGTCGCGGCCGCCATCGTGTACCTCGTTGTTGGCGGGCGATGGCGCCAGGCCGCGGTGCTCGGCGTGACGGTCGCCGTGTGCGTGGCGCCCTGGTTTTGGTATGCGCAGGCACACCAACCCACGGCCGAGGAGCGTCTCGCCCACGGCGGCACGATCGCGTTTTCGTATCAGCAGCTGGTGGCGATGCGGCGGCCGGGCGACGTGCGATCCGGAGAAATCACGCCCGCCGACCGCGTCGTCCGCGCGCAACGTAATATCGCGGGCATCCTGAGCCGCGACGTCGGCGGGATTCTGATCCCGGCGTTCTACCGCGGTCCATCGGAGAGCGGCCAGGAAGTGTTGTCGATCGTCGGCGGCACCGCGCAGGTCGGCAGCATGGGGCGTGGCGCCGCGATCGCGGCGATGTCGCTCGTGCTGAGCGGCGTCATGCTGATTGGATGGTTGGGCGCGAGGCGCGAATGGCTCTCGATGCCCGCGTTGCTGACTGGCGCGTCGCTCGCCCTGATTGTGCTGGTGGGGTCGCAGACGTTCCGTTATCTCGTTCCGCTCGCACCGTACTTGCTGCTGTTCTTGTGGCGCGGCCTCGGGCGTGGGGCGGTGGCCAGGATCGCAGTGCTGTGCCTGCTCGGCTTCAACCTGCTCGATCACACCTATTACATTCACCAGAAGCTGACGGGGACCCCCGGCTGGCTCGCGGATGCGGCGGCAATCGACGAGGTCCTGGACTGGATGTCGGCGAACGTGACGGAGCCCGGCGCCGTCGCCTCGAACAACCCCGGGCTGGTGTTTCTCAGGACCGGCCGGAAGGCCGTCGCCAACGCGAACCCGTCCCGATCCGCCTGGCAGGCCCTCGGCGTGCGCTACGTGGTCGCTCTGCACCCGGCGGAGGAGCCTCAGCCAACCCTGGGCCCGAAGACCCTCTTCCGGACGGCCAACGGGCGGCTCTGGATCGTCCAAATCTTCACGGATGGCGAATCTGTGCAGCTGACAAGTTCTGACAGCCGGCATTGACAGGATTTGTCAGTTCTCCCGGTTGGGCCGCCCCTACAGCAGGGATTAGAAATGACGATAAGGCATGCTGAAGCAATCACTTAGAAGGTATTTCACGAGTCTGCCTGGTCTGGTACGCCGGTTGCTCTAGGGTGGGCAGGCCGACGCCGCCTCAAAACGGCGGCGTAGCCTTCATGAACAACCGGAAACCGAATCTGTTTAGGAGAAGTAACATCATGCGTATTCGTTCAAACAAGGGCTTCACGCTCATCGAGCTGCTCATCGTCGTCGCGATTATCGGCATCATCGCCGCGATCGCGGTGCCCGGACTGCTCCGCGCCCGTATGTCGGGTAACGAGGCTTCGGCCATCGGCTCGCTGCGCGCCGTCAACAGCTCGCAGCAGGCGTACTCGTCGGCGTGCGCGAACGGCTTCTACGGCGGCGGCCTCGGTGCCCTGGCGCAAGCGCCGGCAGCGGGCGGCGCGCCGTTCATCAGCCCCGACCTCGGCCTCGACGCCATGGCGACCCCGATTGCGGACGGCGCCAGCAACGAGAAGAGCGGCTACGAAGTGACCCTCGCGGCGGGTGCGAGCTCCAACCCGTCGACCCGCGACGCCTGCAACGGCATCGTGGCGGCCGACCTCGTCAGCGAGTACATCATGTTCGCGGACCCGGTCACCCCGGGCTCGTCGGGCTCGCGTTACTTCTGGTCGAACACCCTGGGCACCATCTACGTGCACCAGCAGGGCGACGGCACGCTGAGCGGCGAAACGGAAGGCTCGCAGGCTCCCGGCGCGGCGACCGCAACGGTGCTCCAGTAAGCACGTAACGTAACGGGTGTGAAGGGCGCGGGCATTCCGCGCCCTTCCGCTTGTACGGGTAGAATCCTCCGCATGGTCCGCAAGCCCACGCCCTGGTTAACGGCCTTTGCCGCGCTCGGCTTCGCCGCCGCGGCGTGGTCGACCTGGGTGCATTACCAGATTCTGAACAGCCCGACGTACGAGAGCTTCTGCGACGTCAGCTCGACGCTGAACTGCACGGCGGCCTATACGAGCCGGTTTGGTGCCATTGGCGGCATTCCGGTCGCGCTGCTCGGGCTGCTGTTTTTCGCTGGCGTCCTCGGGCTGATCGCCGTCTGCTCGCAATCGAAAACGGCCGTGGCGAATCTGCCGGGGTATATTTTTTTCGCGTCGACGATCGGTCTCGCGGTCGTCCTCTATCTCGGCTACGCTTCCTACTTCGTTCTCAACGTCGTCTGCCTGTTATGTGTCGGCACCTACGTCGCGGTCATCGGTCTGTTCCTGATTTCGGGAGTGGCCACCAACGTTCCCTTAACGAGTCTCCCCATGCGCATTGTTGACGATCTGAAGCTCTTGGCTAGCACGCCGCGCGCGTTGACCGCGGCGGTCGTATTTATGGCCGCGGCCGTGGCCGCCATCATGGTGTTCCCCGAGCAGGACGTCGCGGCGGCAGCCGCGAGCACGGGCGGCGCCGAGGCCGAGCAGGCACAGCCGGTGCCGGCCGTGTCGGCGGCGCAGATTCAGCAGCTCGAGACGTGGCTCTCGCAGCAGAAACGCGTCACCGTGATGGCGCCGAGCGACGGCGCCGCCATCGTGGTCCTCAAGTTCAACGACTACCAGTGCCCCGGCTGCGGCCAGACCTATCGCGATTACAAGCCGGTGCTCGCGAAGTGGGCGAAGCAGGCGCCGGGCAAGGTCAAGTTCATCACCAAGGACTATCCCCTCGAGCGGCAGTGCAACCAGTTCGTCGCGCAGGATCTGCACCTGGGCGCCTGTGAAGCCGCGGTCGCGGTGCGGCTGGCGCGCGAAAAGGGCAAGGCCGAGGCGATGGAAGACTGGCTGTTCGCGAACCAGCCTGCGATGAATCCCGACACCGTGAAGAAGGCGGCGGCGACCATCGGCGGCGTCACCGATTTCGACGCGCGTTTCGCCGCCACGCTGGAGCTGGTGAAGGCCGACATCGCGCAGGGCGCGCAGCTCAAGATCGGCGGCACCCCGTCGTTCTTCATGAACGGCATGCCGCTGCCCAGCCTGCGCGGCGAGTACTTCGACGCGGCGCTCGCCTGGGAGCTGCGGAGGGTGACCGGCGGCAAGTAATTGCCCTCACGTTTATGCCGGCGATTGAGACCGAAGGCTTAACCAAGGATTACCTCGTCGGCTTCTGGCGGTCGCGTCCCTATCGCGCGCTCGACGCGCTGACGCTGAGCGTCGAAACGGGCGAGGTGTTCGGCTTTCTCGGCCCGAACGGCGCGGGGAAGAGCACCACGCTGAAGCTGCTGATGCAGCTGATCTTCCCGACCAGCGGCTCCGCGCGCATTCTCGGCAGCCCGGTCGGCGACGTGTCGGTGCGCCGCCGCATTGGTTTCCTCGCGGAAAACCCTTACTACTACGACTACCTGACGGCCGAAGAGCTGCTGACGTACTTCGCGCGGCTGTTCGGGTACCAGTCGGCGGATGCGAAGACGCGCGTGGCGCGCGTGCTCGATCAGGTTGGCCTCGGCGCCGAGCGGCGGATGCGACTGCGGAGTTTTTCGAAAGGGATGGTGCAGCGCGTCGGCCTGGCGCAGGCGCTGCTGAACGATCCCGAGGTGGTCTTTCTCGACGAGCCGATGTCGGGCCTCGATCCGCTCGGCCGTCGCGACGTGCGCGATCTGATCCTCGGCCTCCGGGCGCGCGGCTGCACCGTCTTCTTCAGCTCGCACATCCTGTCGGATGCGGAGGCGCTCTGCGATCGCGTGGCGATCGTCGCACAGGGCAAGCTCGCCGCCACCGGCCGCCTCGACGAATTGCTCGCGTTCGAGCTGACAGGGTGGGAGCTCGTGGTGGCGGAGGTGCCCGCCGCGCTCCTCGCCGCATTGCCAGATCGTTTCCCCGGCGCGACGCCGCTCTCTCATGGCCGCGTCGCCTTGACGCTGACGGCGGACGCCGAACCGGACCGCGTCATGGCAGGACTCCGTGCCGAAGGCGCGCGCGTCGAGTCGTTGAATCCAATTCGCCACTCGCTCGAAGATTTCTTCATGCAGCACGTTCGGGACGCGGCGCCGCGCGCGACGGGTTTGTGATCATGCGGCAAATCTGGCTCGGCGCCAACGCCGTCTTCCGTGAATCGGTGCGCGACCGCGTGCCGTACAGCATCGTGGTGTTTGCCGTGTTGATGATCGCCGCCTCGTACCTGATCAGCCAGCTGACCGCCGGCCAGGACATGCGGATCATCAAGGACCTCGGTCTCGCCGCGCTGTCGATCTTCGGGTTGCTGATCGCGGTCTTCATCGGTGTCGGCCTGGTCACCAAGGAAGTGGAGAAGCGCAGCGTCTATGGCTTGCTGACCAAGCCGCTGTCGCGCGCCCAGTTCCTCCTCGGCAAGTACGCCGGCCTGGTGATGACGCTCGGCGTCAACCTGACGGTGATGACGCTCGCGCTCTACGCGGTGCTGTTCTATTCGAACTGGATGTCTCCCGGCGGCCTGCGTTTGAGCTGGGAGGCGCCGGCGGTCGATCCGCGGCTGCTCGTGGCGATTGTGCTGATCTTCACCGAGCTGATGCTCGTCACCGCGCTGGCGCTGTTCTTCTCGACGTTCACGAGCCCGTTGTGGGCGACGCTCCTGACGCTCGGCCTGTGGGTCGCCGGCCACTTCAACAGCGACCTGCGCAACTTCGGCACTATCGTCGATTCGGCGCCCGCGATCTGGCTCGCGCGCGTGATCTATTACGTGATCCCGAACCTCGCGCCCTTCGACGTCAAGTCGGAGGTCGTGCACGGTATCCAGGTGTCGGCGAGGCACGTCGGCTACACCCTCGCCTACGCGGCGCTCTACATCGGCGTCCTCCTCACGGCGTCGGTCACCATCTTCGGCCGCAGGAACTTCAAGTGACCGCAAGCGACGGCCGGCCACGCGTCGGGCGCAGGCTCGGGGTGATCGCGATGCTGATGGCCGCGGTGGTCGCCGTCCAGGTCGTGCGCGATCGCGGCTGGACACCGTACCAGCCTGAGAATTCCGTGCTGTGGATTCGATCCGGCGAAACGGCGAAGCGGCTGGCCCTGAGCTACGACAACATCGTGTCGGACGTCTACTGGATCCGCGCGGTGATCTATTACGGCGGCCGCCGCCGCGCCGAGACCCGTCGTAATTTCGACGAGCTGTTTCCGTTGCTCGACCTGGTGACGTCGCTCGATCCGCAGTTCAAGGTCGCGTATCGCTTCGGCGCGCTGTTCCTGTCGGAGCCGCCGCCGGGTGGTCCCGGCCGGGCCGATCAGGCGATCGAGCTCCTGCAACGCGCCATCGAGCGGGACGGCGACTGGGAGTATTACCAGGACATCGGCTTCGTGCATTACTGGTGGCGGCACGACTACAAGAGCGCCGCCGAATGGTTCAAGCGCGCGGCCGACCGGCCTGGCGCGCCGAGCTGGCTGCTGGGGCTGGCGGGGACGACGGCGGCCATCGGCGGCAGCCGCGAGTCGTCGCGGCAGTTGTGGACCCAGCTGCTGAACGACGTCGACGCGGCCTACATCCGCAACCAGGCGAAGCATCGCCTCGAGCAGCTCGACGCCATGGACACCATCGACCAGCTCACCGTCGTCCTGCAGCGCTTCAGGGATCGCGAGGGCCGCATGCCGAAGTCCTGGCAGGAACTGGCGGCGGCCGAGCGCCTGCGCGGCATTCCCGTCGATCCGGCCGGCGTGCCGTTTATCGTGGATCCAAACACCGGGCGCATCGATGTCTCGCGCCAGTCGCGAATGTGGCCGCTGCCCGCGGAACCCAAGACGGGTCCGCAATGACGTTCAATCTCGTGCTCGGCGCAGCGATCGGCCTCTGTATCGGCAGCTTTCTCAACGTCGTCATCTACCGCTTGCCGTTAGGCAAGTCGATCGTGACGCCGCCGTCACGCTGCCGCAACTGCAGTTACCTGCTGAAGTGGTACGACAACGTCCCGGTCCTCAGCTGGCTGCTGTTGCGGGGCAAGTGCCGGAAGTGCGGCACCGGCGTCTCGATTCAATATCCA